>JASFOC010000243.1:0-4737 GCA_050116715.1 Gammaproteobacteria bacterium | reverse complement strand
GCTGGGGACCAAGCTGCTGAGCACCGACGCCGCGGGCTACCACTGGAACAGCGAGTTGATCGGTGCGGACGGCGAAGCCGAACTCGACCTGCGGCCGGTACCCGAGGCCAATTGCGGCGCCTGCCACGGGATGGTCCATGACGGCGCCGACCCGTTGCTGGTCCCGCTGGGCACGGGACAGGCGTGGACCACGGAAACCACGGGGCAGGTATTTTCCCCGCAGCCAATCCGGCAGTCCGGCATGAACCATGCGAACAAGGATGCCCTCGACATGGTCTGGGACGTGCACGCCGAACGCCTGGTCTCCTGCGGCGACTGCCATTATTCCAGCGACCGCCCCCTGCGCCTGGCAGGCAAGGCAACCCCGGCAAACGTGATCCCGTCCGAGGGTATCCGGCGCCGCTGCGAAAGCTGCCACAGCCTCGAGGGAACCCACCGCTGGCTGCCGCAAGCGGCACGCCATTTCAACGCGGTCGCCTGCGAGTCCTGTCATGTGCCGAAGCTGGAAATGGGTGCCAGGCAAGCCATCGACGCCACCGTGATGCAGCCGGACGGCTCACCGCTGGTCAGCTACCGCGGCATCGACGACACCCGCCTCGACAACCTTGCCATGGCCTACATCACCGGTTACCGGCCGCTGCTGCGGGTCGGCAAGAGCGTCCTGGGCAGGAACCAGGTGCTGCCCTACAACCTGGTGTCAACGTGGTACTGGGCGGACGGTGACAGCCACGAACCGCTTGCCACGGACCAGTTGCGCAGGGCCTGGTTCTCCGGTGACGACTATGCAGCCGAGGTCCTGGATGCCTTTGACGCCGATGCTGACGGAAAACTGGACCGGCAGGAACTGCGGCTGGACAACAACATCAAGCTGATGCTGATCAAGGAACGCCTGCGCGCCGCGGGGGTGCACAACCCGGTGGTGCGCGGCGAGGTACGCGCCTACCACATCCATCACGACATTCGCCACGGCGACGGGGTAAACCGGGACTGCGGCGCCTGCCACCCGGATGCGAAAACGGCTTTGCCCGGCTTTGACCTGGCACCGTATATCCCGGGCAACGTGAAACCGGTGCTGGTCACCGACACCACCGAAATTGTCCTCGACGGCAACTGGGAAACAACGGCAGACGGCGTCCTCCGGTTCGTGCCGGAACGCGGTGTTGCGGAATCCTGGCAGGCGCTGGAGAACACCATTCGGAGTGAACCATGAACAAGCTGTCCGACAAGATCAGATACTGGAACCCCTACGTGGGCGGCACACTGCTCGGCGTACTGCTGTTCCTGTCATTCTTCCTCACCAGCCACGGTCTGGGCGCCTCCGGCGGGGTCAACCGAATCACCGTCGCGGTACAGGACATCGTCGTGCCCGAACACGTCGACAAGTCACCCTACCTCGCAAAAATAGCGGGCGGTGACGTGGATCCGCTGCGTCACTGGATCGTGCTGGAGGTGGTCGGCGTCCTGCTCGGCGGTTTCACCTCCGGCCTGCTGCGCGGCCGTGTCCGGCTGCAGACCTATCATGGCCCGCAGATCACACCGCGTACCCGCTGGGCCTTTGCCTTCGCCGGCGGTATCCTGATGGGCTACGGCGCACGCCTGGCGCGCGGCTGCACCTCCGGCCAGGCCCTGAGCGGCGGTGCCGTCCTCTCGGTCGGCAGCTGGGCCTTCATGTTCGCAGTATTTGCGGGTGGCTACGCGCTGGCCTGGTTCGTCAGGCGGCTGTGGCAGCCGGGAGCCTAGGCGATGGCACCCTTTGACCTGGTTGCAATCCTCGGCGTCACCGGCTCCTACCTGGTGTACCTCGGGATCGGCTTCGGCTTCGGTTTCATCCTGGAATCCAGCGGCTTTGGCGATTCCCGCAAGCTGGCCGCGCAGTTCTACTTCCGGGAACTGCGGGTCCTGAAGGTGATGTTCACCGCCATCGTGGTGGCGATGCTGCTGGTGTTCTGGGCCAGTGCACTGGGACTGCTCGATTACGACGACCTCATGGTCAAGGAAACCTGGCTGTGGCCCGGTATCGTCGGCGGCCTGATCATGGGTGTGGGTTTCATTCTCGGCGGTTACTGCCCCGGCACCTCGCTGGTGAGCGTGGCAACGCTGAAGGTGGACGGCATGTTCTTCCTGTTGGGCCATGTCGTCGGGGTGCTGGCCTTCGGCGAGAGTGCCGGCTTCATCAACGAGTTCTGGAACTCCAGCTACCTGGGCCGCTTCACCCTGCCGGAACTGCTTGGCCTGGACACCGGTGTCGTGGTGTTGCTGGTGGTCTGCCTGGCCATCGCCATGTTCCTTGGCTTCGGCTGGATCCAGCGGATCATCTACGGGAGGGGAGATCCTGAATGAAGGTCCGGTTCAAACCGCAAGTTCTCGGTGCCGGCCTGTTGCTGGCGGCCGCGGGCGCGCTGGCGCTGTATGGCCAGCCCGACCTGGAGCAGAAATGGACCTTCATGGAACCCGAATATGCCTCCCGGCTGGAGTATCGCGAGGTATATATCGACCCCGCCGAACTGCTGCACCTGATGAATGACGACTATATCGAACTGCTGATCTACGATGTGCGCGACGAGCGCGACTGGAACCTCTTCCACCTGGTGGATGCCGAGCGGATCGATCTCGCGGACCTGCCGTCACAACGCAAGCGGTTGCGCAGCCTGTCCGATCTGGGCGTGGTGGTGGTGGTCAGCAACGACGAGATCCTCGCCACCCGCGCCTGGAAGCAGCTGATGGCGCTGGCAAAGCCGAATGTGTACATCCTGGAAGGGGGCCTCAATCACTGGCTCAACGTCTACGGAGTCATGGACGACGAGCATGAAAACCATGGTGCAGCCAGCCTCGCCCGGCCGGACGGCACCCTGCGGCATCCGTTCAAGCTGGCGCTGGGCGCCCGGCACGCAGCGGCACGCCCGGATGAACATCGTGTGCCGCACCGCGGCTACACGGCGAAGGTCAAGCTGCTGAAAAAAGTCGCCAAGGCGGGGGGCTGCGACTAGCTGCACATAACAACAGGGTGACAGTGCTGTCGCTCAACGAGGAGGACAAACCGCATGATGTCAAGATACCTGTTGCTGGCTGTGCTGATCGCGTGGGTCTTCGCGGCCCGGGCCGCGGAGACCGGTGCCGGGGCGACAGCAGTGGCAACGGAAGCCGCAGGCATCACTGAAACGGCAGACGAAAACCCCTGCGCCGGCATGGCGGACGGGGAATACATGGGTGCCGAGGCCTGCAATGAATGCCACGAGGACAAGGTCGAACAGATGCGCATGAACGTGCATGGCCAGGCGGCCGATGCGCGCAGCCCCTTTGCCAGCAATGAATGCGAAACCTGCCACGGACCGGGCACCACCCATTTCGACGTCGAGGGCAACTGCATCATCAGCCTGCGCGGGCGCTTCGGCGAAAGCGTGGAACAGCGCAACGGCATCTGCCTTGCGTGCCATCGCCGCGACATGCTGCACTGGCAGGGCAGCAGCCACGAAAGCGAGGACCTTGCCTGCACCAGCTGCCACGAAATCCATGGCGAAAACCCCGTGCTGGACCGGACCACCCAGGCCGAGGTGTGCTACCAGTGCCACCAGGATATCCGCGCCCAGACCTACCGCATGTCCACGCACCCGATCCGTGCAGGCAAGGTTGTCTGCAGCGACTGCCACAACCCGCACGGCTCGCCCGGCCCGGGCGCACTGAACAAACTCAGCATCAACGACACCTGTTATCTCTGCCATGCCGAGAAGCGCGGCCCTTTCCTGTGGGAGCATTACCCGGTAACGGAAGACTGCAGCCTGTGCCACACCCCGCACGGTTCCAACCATGCACCGCTGCTTGTCCGGCAACTACCGCAGCTGTGCCAGCAATGCCACGCGGATATCCGCGCCCAGGGAAGCCGTCATGTGCGCCGCTTCCTGGATTTCAACGATACCGACGCCAACCGTGGCCGGTTTATCGTGGGGGAAAGCTGCATGAACTGTCATTCACATGTGCACGGTTCGAACCATCCCTCGGGTGCAAACCTGCTGCGCTAGGGGACCGGGAAACCACATGACATCAACTACCAGGCAGCCAGTCATGCCTATGAAAACACCCGCCATGATTCTCGCCCTGCTGCTTGCGGCAGCCAGCCCGGGCACCTGCCCGGCCGGGGAAGACGACGACCTCGAGCTCAACCGCATCGAGCTGGGCGTCGGCTACCTGGACGAGGATGCCTACCGTTTCGGACGCTACACCGGCCTGACCGATGAGGGCGCGTACCTCGTCGGTGATATCAAGGCACGCGACTACAGCGAAGACGCTGACTACTGGCGCGTGCGTGGCACCAACCTGGGCCTGGATTCGCGTTACCTGCGGCTGGAGGGCGGCACTCTCGGGCAGCAGCAATACTTCCTCGAATATGACCAGTTGCCCAACAACTGGGCAGACAGCGCGAACACACCGTTCCTCGGCGTGGGGCACGAGACGCTGACACTGCCGCCGGGCTTCGACATCAATACCAACCTCGACAGTGCCCTGCACTCCTTCGACATCGAAACGCAACGCAAGCGCATCGGGCTTGGTGCCAGCCTGTTCTCGAAACAGCGCTGGCGGCTGAATGTCGCCGTCAACCACGAGACCCGGGACGGCATCGATGTCATCGGCGGCGCCATCGCCGGCGCCCCCGGTGGGGGTGGCGGCGGCGGTGGTGGCGGCGGCGGTGGTGGTGGCGGCGGCGGTGGTGGTGGCGGTGTGGTAGGCGGCACCACAGCGGCA
>JASFOC010000242.1:0-4740 GCA_050116715.1 Gammaproteobacteria bacterium | reverse complement strand
GTCCGCAGTGAAGTCGTATTGCTTGACATAATCATTGTCAGTGAAGGTCGGGAACTTCGCGAAGAAGCCGCTGCCGGGACTCATCGCCGGTCCACTGAATGCGGCCCCCGAATGGCAGGCGACGCAGCCCAGGTCAGCAAAGGCATTCATGCCACGTACCTGCTGTTCGGTTAGTGCATCCTTGTCACCTTTTACATAGCGGTCATAGGCACTGCCGGGCGTGATCAGGGTACGCTCGTAGGCGGCAACGGCCTTGGCAGCATTGTCGACCGTCATCGGGTTGTCCTTGCCGAAAGCCGCCTCGAAGTAAGGCAGGTAGCCGGGGATATCCCGCACCCTGTCCATGGCTTCTTCAACCTCGCTCATGCCCATCTCGATCGGGTTGACCACCGGGCCCTTGGCCTGTTCTTCGAGTGTGGCCGCCCGGCCGTCCCAGAACTGCGACGAATTGAACGCCGAGTTCCACACGGTCGGGGAACTGCGCCCGCCGGTCTTGCCGTGCACACCCATGGAAACCGGACGGTTGTCTTCGCCACCCAGCATCACGTTGTGGCAGGAATTGCAGGAAACCGTCCCGGTCGAGGAAAACCTCGGGTCCAGAAAAAGCATGCGGCCCAGTTCAACCTTCGCCGGAGTCGTCGGGTTGTCCGCAGGTGCCGGTGCCTGCTCCGGCAGCGCCTGCCAGTCGACAGCAGCCACGGGAAGAGCCGCAACGCTCAGAAAAAGAACAAGAAGTCCACTCACCTTCCTAACCATAACTATCTCTCCATTTAATAATATAAGCGAAAACTGGATTTACTCTAAAACAGTCAGACACCGCGGGCAATCAGCCGAAGGTGATAGTCCGGGACACTGCAGGTACAAGGCCGTACGAATTGCCGGAATTGGCAGCGATGAAGGCGGCAGTGCTATCCCGTCCAGCGTTCTTTCTACTTGGATTATGGCGAATCTTATGGCCACGGATTCCACGGAAAAAACGGAAATAAAGAAAATCGATTAGAACCTATCTCACAATTGCTTGAAGCAACCCCAGATTGTCATGCCCGCGAACGCGGGCATCCAGAAACCCGGTAAAATTCTGGATTCCGGCATGCGCCGGAATGACGACAATATTGGTCATTGATCGATTTCTTGATTATGAGATAGGTTCTAGTAACGTTTCCGTGGCCATTCAGAAATTCTGGCATCCAGCCTGACCTGTCAAGCTCCGCTTTTTTCAATTTGAAAGAATGCTAGTTGCCCGCCCTGACCAGGCCGCCCAGCCCCCCCTGTTCCAGCACGCTGTTGTACAGTTCGCGGATTGCGCGTGGCTCCTCGAGTTCCAGCGCCTGCTCCAGCAGGTCCCTGGCCTCGGTCCGGGCAAAACTGCGAATCACCCATTTCACCCTGGCAATATTGCTGACACTCATGCTCAGGCTGTCAACATCCAGCCCCAGCAGAGCCAGTGCTGCCGCCGGATCACCGGCCATTTCGCCACAGACGCTGACCGGCTTGCCCAGGCGGTGCGCCTGCTGGACCACCTGCCTGATCGCGCACAGCACCGCCGGGTGCAGTGACTGGTACAGACTGGCAACGCGGGAATTGTTGCGGTCCACCGCCAGCAGGTACTGGGTGAGGTCATTGGTGCCAATGGAAAAGAAATCCACCCGCCTGGCCATCGCGCCGGTCTGGTAAACCGTCGAGGGCACCTCGATCATGATACCGATTGGCGGGCGCAGTACCGCCTCGCCTTCCTCGAGCAACTCTCCCCGCGCCTGGTTTATCAACGTCAGCGCAACATCCACCTCGGTGACCGTGGACACCATCGGCAGCATGACAGTCAGGTTGTTCAGACCGACGCTGGCACGCAGCATGGCCCGCATCTGGGTAAGAAATATCTCCGGATGATCCAGCGAGATGCGAATACCCCGCCAGCCGAGGAAGGGATTCTCCTCCTGCACCGGAAAGTAGGACAGCATCTTGTCACCGCCCACATCCAGGGTACGCAGGGTCACCGGTCGGGGTGCAAAAGCCTCCAGCGCCTTGCGATAAACCCGCATCTGTTCCTCCTCGCCCGGAAAGTTCTCGCGCATCAGGAACGGCACTTCGGTACGATACAGGCCTACCCCGTCACCCTCGCTGTGCACCTCCGTCTCCATGCCCGAGATCAGTCCGATATTCAGGTACAGCGGGATGGAAACACCGTCCGGCGTCACGGAGGGTTGCGTCGAGATCTCGCGCAACTTCTCGGTCAGTGCGGATTCCTGCGATTGCAGTCGCAGAAATTCCTTGCGTACCAGCGCCGAAGGGTTGATATAGATGCTGCCGCGGTAACCGTCGGCGATCACCTGACGTCCTTCCAGCCTGCCGACCGGGAGGTCACGCACGCCCATGACCGCCGGGATCCCCAGCGCCTGGACAAGGATCGCGACGTGGGAGGAACTGGAGCCACTGGCGGAAACAATGCCGGCAAGGTTTTCCAGCGGCAGCTCGGCGAGTTGCCCGGCACTGATATCCTCGCCAACCAGCACGGTTTGCGGATAAACCACCCTGGGGCTGGGCCGGTCACTTTGCAGATGTGTCAGGATGCGCCGCCCGAGGTCACGAATATCACTGGCCCGCTCGCGCAGGTAACTGTCTTCCATATTTTCGAAGACGCGCACGTGCTGCCCGATGGTTTCCCGCAGCGCCCCCTGCGCCCAGTTTCCCGCGCGGATGCGCTCCACGGTCTCGCCAACCAGGCTGTCGCCACCAAGCATCAGCAGCCAGGCATCGAACAGGGCGAGTTCCTCCGTCGGCAGTACGGCGGACATGCGTCGGGCATAGTCCCGCAAATCTTCCCGCACCGTGGCGACCGCCATCAGAAACACCTGTTCCTCGCGAGCGGTGTCCGTAATGACCCGGTCAGGTATGGCCTCGAGACTGGCCGGCGGGTAGACCACCATCGCCTGCCCGATTGCGACACCCGGTGCACCGGGAATCCCCTGCAGGGCGGTGGTGACGGATTCCGGGGTCAACAGGGCATGAGTAACCTGCCCGGAGGTGCCGGCATGGGTGATGGCGCCGGCAAGTTGTGCTGCCAGCGTGACCAGGAACGCCACTTCCTCGTCACCAAAGCAGCGCAATTCCTTCTGCCTGATCACCAGCACGCCAAGGACCTTGCCATGCTGGATGATGGGCACACCGAGGAAGCCGTGGAAGCGCTGCTCGCCGGTCTCGCTGGTAAACCGGTAGCGGGGATGAATCGATGCATCCTCCAGATTCACCGGCTCCTCGCGCTCGCCGACCATACCGACGAGACCTTCGTGCAGATAGAAACGCACGTTGCCGACCGCATCCTTGTGCAACCCCTGCGTCGCTTGCAGGACATACTGGCCACGTTCCTCGTCTTTCAGATAAACCGATGCGACATCCGCGCCGACGGCCTCGCACACACGGTGCACGATAATCTGCAACGCCTGTTCCAGATCGGATGCGGAATTAACTTCCTGGACAATCCGTCGCAGGATATCAAGCATAACGGGGGACCGGTGACCGCAAGTGAAAAATCCGCTCCATGGCCTGCGGTCTGAAAACCATGTCGCTATTGAGTCTGTATCTGCCTGGGTATGCGTGCTTTTTTCTGCTGTTCCGGGGCACCATCCGGGAACAGCAGGGGGGCCAGTTCGAGCAACGCCTTGCGGTACACCCGGCGCTTGAATGCCACGACCTCATCCACTGGCTGCCAGTAATCCACCCAGCGCCAGTGGTCGAACTCCGGCTTTTCGGAGTGGTTCAGACAGACCGCCTTGTCGGAACACAGCATGCGCAACAGGAACCACACCTGTTTCTGCCCGATGCACAGGGGCTTGCTGGTGCGCCGGATGAACTGGCGCGGCAGGCGATAGCGCAACCAGCCCCGGGTCGCCCCGATGATTTCGACATGTTCGGGGCGCAGGCCAATTTCCTCTGCCAGTTCACGGTACATTGCCTCGGCGGGTGTTTCATCGGAACGCATGCCGCCCTGTGGAAACTGCCATGCATCCTGCCCCACGCGGCGCGCCCACAACAGGCGTCCTTCCGCATTCGAAAGAATAATCCCTACATTTGGCCTAAACCCATCCGGATCAATCACTTGCAATATCCTGAACGCATGCCCGCCTGATAATCATTCTCCCATACGCGGTGTACTTGAGCAAACACCAAAAAAACCGCAACGGGCTGTCGGCGAGATGGTTTCGTGTATGCTTTGCGGCGTTTCAACATGGATGGATGCAGCACAATGGGCATAGCATTATTCGACCTCGACAACACCCTGATCGCCGGTGACAGCGATTACCTGTGGGGCTGCTTCCTGGTGGAGCAGGGAATCGTCGACGGGGAAACCTACGAGCAGGCAAACCGGCGCTTCTATGACCAGTACAAGCTCGGGGAGCTGGATATTTACGAATTCCTCGATTTCCAGCTCAGGCCACTGGCCGAACATGATATGGAAACCCTGCAGCGCTGGCGTCGCCAGTACATCGATGAAAAGATCACCCCTATCCTGCTGCCCAGGGCGCACGCCCTGGTTGATCGACACCGGCAGCAGCACGATACCCTGGTCATCATCACCGCGACCAATCGCTTTATCACGGGACCGATCGCCGCGCTCTATGGCATCGATCACCTGCTGGCCACGGAGCCGGAAACCAGCCACGACCGCTACACCGGGAAGATCACGGGCGTTCCCTGTTTCCAGGATGGCAAGGTCACCTGGCTGGAAAGCTGGCTGGCAGAACA
>JASFOC010000241.1:0-4748 GCA_050116715.1 Gammaproteobacteria bacterium | reverse complement strand
TGCCAGAAACTGGCGGACCTCAGCGGTCTGGTCGTGCAGCGCCAGGAACAGACTGAAGCAACCGCTCGCGGTATCGCCTGGCTGGCCGCCGGCGGCCCGGCAGAGTGGTCCCGTGAAGACGAGGGACAGACATTCATACCAGTGAAAGATGCACCACTGCAGGCACGCTACCTGCGTTTTTGCGGGGCACTCGCAGCAGTGTTGCAGGAGGACAGCTGACCGCGATACGGGTTTTTAGAACCTGTCTCGCTCCTTTCTGTTGAGTGGTTTGCTTAGCGCTTCCTCTGTGGCAGTTCGATGCCGTCCAAGAAAAGGGGCGACCATTCCATTAAAATTGCTTGAAGCAACCTCACATTGTCATGCCCGCGAACGCGCGCATCCAGAAACCCGGTAAAATACTGGATTCCGGCATACGCCGGAATGACGACAATTTTGGCCATTGATTGATTTCCTGATTTTGTTACAGGTTCTAGCCAATACCGCCGGGTTATGGCGTTCCTGCAGCCGCGAAGCGCGGCTGGAGCAGGGAAATTTATCCCGGAAAACCGGACTCACCCGGGCGCGGAAAATAGCCAGATAAAGCCGGCGTTATAGAACGCATGCAGGATAATCGGCGCGGCCAGCGCCCCGGTTCGTTCCTTGAAAAATCCGAACACCAGCGAAGGGAAAAACACCAGGGCCGCCCATACGGGCGGATGATAGATGAAATGCATACCGGTAAACAGACAACTGGTCAGCAGGTTCGCGATACTCAGCGGTCCCAGCCTGCCGCTGCCAAGATACGCTTGCAGCAGCTCCTGCAGCAGGCCGCGAAACACGATTTCTTCCGCGACGGGATACAGCAGCACCGGCAGCAGAAACTGCCAGGGAAAGACCAGTGGCCAGTCCAGCTGCAAGGCAGGCTGCAGGATAACGTAGAGTACCAGCCAGCAGGCGGGACCAGCCGCCATCGCCAGCAGGAACAGGGGGTCTTTCCAGGATAATCCGCGCACGGCTGGAGGCGATGCGCTCAAGGCAACTAATTGCTTCTGAGCTGCTGCACCATCTCCGGCTCCAGGTCGATGCCCACCGGCCAGTCCGGATTGATGCTGATACCGATGCCGCTGCCGGTGCGCTCCAGGATCCAGGTGAACTCGGCCAGCAGGCCGCCATCGTAGCCAGGATAATCGCCCACGAAATCCTTGGCGCGCTCCGGGCTGGTGAACAGGATCAGCACCTCGGTATTGTCCTCGGCTCTGACGGTCAGCGGCATGGCCTTGTCGCTGCTGGTGAACCCCTCGATGCCGATGGAATCCTTCACCGGTATGAAGACCTGGGCATCCATCAGATAATGCATGAAGTCATCGCTGGTGAGCTTGCCTTCCTGTGCATCCAGCAGCTGTTTTTCCAGTTCATTGCGTGCTTCAAAGTTGTCGTGCATGGCAGCTGTCCATAAAAACAGGCCCCGCAGTGCGGGGCCTGGTGATTGACGTCGGGTTCAGGTCATTCGTTGCCAAAAGCGCCCAGCAGTTGCAGCAGGCTGATGAACAGGTTGTAGATGGAGACGTACAGGGTGACCGTCGCCATGATGTAGTTGGTCTCGCCGCCATGGATGATCTGGCTGGTCTGGTACAGGATCAGGCCGGACATCAGCAGTACGAACATGGCGGAAACTGCCAGCGACAGGCCCGGCATGCTGAGGAAGATGCTGGCAATACCGGCGAGGAACGCCACCAGGATACCGACCATCAGAAAACCGCCGATGAAGCTGAAATCCTTGCGGGTCGTCAGCGCATACCCGGAGAGGCCCAGGAAAATTATCCCGGTGCCGCCCATCGCCGTCATGATGATCTGGTTGCCGTTCGGAAGGGACAGATACATGCTGAGGATCGGTCCGAGTGTCAGTCCCATGAAGCCGGTAAGGGCAAACACGAATAACAGACCGAGTCCACTGTTGCGGAAGCGGGTAGTCAGGAACAGCAATCCGAAATAGCCGACCAGCGTGACGATCATGCCAAGTGGCGGCATATTGGTCATGACAGCAACGCCAGCACACAGGGCGCTGAACAGCAGCGTCATGGACAACAGGGTGTAGGTGTTGCGCAGGACCTTGTTGGTCGAAAGGACCGATTGTTCAGATGCGATGACTGTCTTGTCGAGCATACTCATTCTTGTGCAATCCTCTGGTTACCTGAGAAGTATCAGACGGTTGATATTGACAACACTCAACCACGACGGTTCCCAAGGATAAACACCCACAGCCAAAACAGCAACTTGAAAAACCTTGGGTTATTGAGGAAATTGGCTGGTCAACACTTGCCGGATTCCGGTATCCTAGCGCCGCCCGACAGGCGTGATTCATGGCTCATCGCATGGCCATTCAGCCGGTGCAGGGCCCGAGACTTCGGAGAGGTGGCTGAGTGGTCGAAAGCGGCGGTCTTGAAAACCGTTGAGGGGCAACCCTCCGTGGGTTCGAATCCCACCCTCTCCGCCAATTAGCACCTTGCCCCGGGGCCCGCACCCGGGCATGAAACTTCAGCAAGCCACAATGGATTCGAACCCACGGAGGTCCAAACAGACGGGTTCGACAAGCGGCGGCAGTCGCGCTGCGCGTTGCCGACAGGCAGCGACCCCGCAGGGGCGAGGCCACAGGCCGAGTCATCCCACCCTCTCCGCCAATTAGCACCTTGCCCCGGGGCCCGCACCCGGGCATGAAACTTCAGCAAGCCGCAATGGATTCGAACCCACGGAGATCCAATCAGCCGGGTTCGACAAGCGGCGGCAGCCGCGCTGCGCGTTGCCGACAGGCAGCGACCCCGCAGGGGCGAGGCCACAGGCCGAGTTAACCAAGGTAACGCGAAAGCTAAATCAGCACCCCTTAAAAGCCTTGGGGATAACACACCAGTAGATAAACTTAAGGCACGTGTTGCGCTTGCCGGTTGAATTCGCCGGCAACAAAGGACGTTCCAGACCTGCACTCGTCTTTCAATTGTCAGCCAGCAATCGTTGTTCACCAGGCTCGCCTCGAGTGGCCGCCTGGCCAAATTCGTGCCGCAGGGTTTTGTCCGCTACGGGACGAGGCCAGTGCCAACACATCGGGGAAAACACCGGGGCGCATTCTGTCATCGTGCCCCGGTGCGTTTCAAATGGATAGTGCCAGACCACCTCTTGCCGCTTGTCTGATTGATCAGTCTGAGGGTATTACCTCGATTGCCATAGCATCAGTGTATGTCACCTCGACGACATCGCCCGCCTTCAACTCTTTCAGGTAGTGTTGAAGGTCCGGCGATTCCTTAAGCGATATCTTGCGCAAACCCCGATCCGGGTCGCGTACTGAAACGAACTTCTGGATAGGATCAACAAAAACGACCTCGACCCTGCGCGTCATTTCTACCACACCGGCCCCGGCGGGTTTTTCTCCGAGAGGCGCAGATGCCTCGGCGCCTATAACTTCGGTACCGAGCTTTTCGTCCTTGCCAAGCTTTACAATATCTGCAGTTATACTCTTGAAATACTTGATGACGACCTTATCCCCGACCTCAACCTGGGATAGATTTTTTACCTTATCGCTTGCCTTGACGACAATCGAATCCCCATCCGGCCCCTCGATGGTAACCAGGCGGTTTTCCATATCCACTGCAGTAATAGTAGCGACCGCTTCAACCAGCGAGGCGGTATTAATACCTTCCGGTGGCTGTACCCGGTTGTCCGGTGATGTGTCAATGTAATTCATTTCCGGATCGTCTGTAGCCAGCGCGGCTGAAGATGTGATGAGGATTGTACAGGCGGCCAGCACTTTGATGATTTTCATATTCTTCTCCTCCAAGCATTAACATGTAACGCTTTTGCTAAGTAGCCATTAATCAGACAGGAAATCCTCCGGCCATGCCGGGGACTCCTGGGGATTATACCTGTAAGGCGGCCGGCGTGAATGGACTTCACAAGCAGCGATCTGCACCCATACTTTTGGCTATAGGCAGACGTAACAGCATGTAGTGTGAAATATTCATGCAAACGCTATTCTTCTTTGGAGAAAAAGTATTCACGACCAGAAGCTTCACCGGGTTCCAATGACTAGAGTTGATCGGGTGATAGAGGGCGATTCCTCAGGCATTGTTACCCGCAATGGCGCAGGGTTATAACCTGAATTTAAATGGAAACGTCAGCAGATGGCTATACAACGACATTCCGGTTCTGGGATACAAGCACGGGAATGCCTTAGACCAGGATACTCCCGATTCATGAATCATTTTTTCACTTTATCGCGAGAAAACCCTCAAAACACACATACTTCATTATTGAGGCAACATCTACGAATCCGGCTCTGGCAAGTAAATCAAGATTGCCCTGTGTGGAGAATGGCTCCAACACTCCTTTTAAACTTTTTGATTTATTTATTATCTCATTGCCATCAAGACCACTGTCGATTTTAAAGTCGTTATAAATCTGTGTTGCATAGTCCTGAAATCGTGCATCTGGTGCGCGAACCTTTTCAAACAAGAAAAAACCTCCCCCCCAGTTCAATGCGTTGTAGATCTTATTGACCATATCTTGCCGAACGCGGGGTGGCATAAACTGGAGTGAGTAATAGCAAATAATAACGTCTGCCTTGTCCAATTCGGACAGCAGTGCGTTTTCACATAATACTAAAGCCCTTGGATCATCCTCTAACTGCGTCTTTGCGAATTCGACCATATCCTCAACAGGATCAATGCCGATAACCCTTAGCTCCTGCTTCCCCGCATTCCATTTAAGCAGACGTTTCATCA
>JASFOC010000240.1:0-4767 GCA_050116715.1 Gammaproteobacteria bacterium | reverse complement strand
CGGCAAGTCCACGCTGCTGGGCCTGCTGGCGGGACTTGACCTGCCCAGCAGTGGACAGGTCACGCTCGCCACGCACGAGCTCAACCGGCTCGACGAGGATGGCCGCGCGCAGGTGCGCAGCCAGCTGGTGGGCTTCGTGTTCCAGTCCTTCCAGCTGCTGCCGGGCATGACCGCGCTGGAGAACGTCATGTTGCCGCTGGAACTGGCCGCGGTGCCGGCACCGCAGGAACAGGCAACCCGCCTGCTGGAACGGGTCGGCCTGGCAGCGCGGCTGACACACTATCCGAAGCAGCTTTCCGGCGGCGAGCAGCAGCGCGTCGCCATCGCGCGTGCATTCTCGATGCAGCCTGCCATCCTGTTCGCCGACGAACCCACCGGCAACCTCGACAGTGCGACGGGCAAAACCATCATTGACCTGTTGTTCGAACTCAACCGCGAACGCGGTACCACGCTGGTGCTGGTGACGCATGACGAGGCGCTGGCCGCGCGCTGTGACCGCCATATCCGCCTCGAGGCGGGCCGCAGCGTCGACGGGCAGGGCATTACATGACGCCGGCCACGCGCTGGCGGCTTGCCCTGCGCCTGCTGGGGCGCGACTGGCGCGCCGGGGAGCTGCGTATCCTGGCCGCCGCCATTGTCATCGCCGTGGCCGCCAGCACCGCGATCGGCTTCTTTACCGACCGGCTGGGACGCGGCATGGTCAACCAGTCGGCGGACTTCCTCGGTGCAGACCTGGCCCTGGTGAGTCCGCGTCCCGTTGACGCCGCCTGGCTGGCGCAGGCACGCGCGCAGGGGCTGCAGGTCAGCGAGTCACTCGAGTTTGCCAGCGTCGTGGTCAGTGGTGACGCCCTGCAACTGGCCAGCGTCCGCGCGGTGGACAGCGCCTTTCCCCTGCGCGGCAGCCTGCGTATCGCGCCACAACCGTTTGTCACGGATATGCCGGCAGCGGGCATCCCGGCCCCGGGCGAGGCGTGGGCTGCACCGCGACTGCTGACACAACTGGCGCTGCAGCCCGGCGACAGCGTCGAGGTCGGGGCACATACCCTGGTGATCAGCCGTGTGCTGACCTTCGAGCCCGGGCAGGTCGGTGATGTTTTCGGGGTTTCGCCGCGGTTGCTGGTCAATGCCGCCGACGTACCGGCCATGCAGGTGGTGCAGCCGGGTAGCCGGCTCTCCTACCAGGTCCTGTTCGCCGGGGGGGAGGCTGCGCTGGAACGCTACCGCGACTGGCTGCAGCCGCGCCTCGGTCCCAGCCACCGGCTGGTCGGTGTGCACGAGGGGCGGCGTGCGGTCGGCAGCGCGCTGGAGCGCGCGGAACGCTTCCTGGGTCTGGCGGTGATGGCGGCCATAGCCCTGGCCGGTGTCGCCATCGCCATGGCCGCGCGGCGCTACAGTGAGCGCCACTTTGACATGAGCGCCATGCTGCGCTGCCTGGGCGCGGCGCAGCGTGACCTGCTGCAACTCTATCTGGTGCAGCTTGCGGTGCTGGGCCTGCTGGCCAGTGCAGCCGGGTGCCTGCTGGGCTGGCTGGCGCAGCAGGGGCTGCTGTTGCTGCTTGCGGACCTGTTACCCATGGCACCGTCCGGCACCGGGATCTGGCCGGTGCTGGCCGGCCTCGCCACCGGGCTGGTGGTGCTGGCCGGGTTTGCCCTGCCGCCGGTGCTGCGCCTCAAGGGGGTACCGCCCCTGCGCGTACTGCGGCGTGATCTGACACCGCTGCCAAGCAATGCCTGGCTGGTCTACGGTGCGGCGGTTGCCGCCATCGTGCTGCTGATGTGGCGCTACACGGATAATGTCACCCTGACACTGGCAGTGCTGGCGGGTGCCGCCGCGGCCGGCGTGGTGCTGGGCCTGCTCGGGTATTTCCTGCTGACGCTGGGGCGGCGGCTGCATGCACGGGTGGGTGTTGCCTGGCGCTTCGGCCTGAACAACCTGTGGCGCCGCCGTGCGACCAGTGTGAGCCAGATCCTTGCCTTTGGCCTGGCCCTGATGGCGATGGCCGTCATCGGGCTGGTGCGCACCGACCTGCTGAGTACATGGGAAAGCCAGCTGCCGGCGGACGTGCCCAACCATTTTGCCATCAATATCCTGCCGGACCAGGTCGATGCCGTGCGCGATTTCCTGGGGGCACGCCAGGTAGAGACGTCGCAGCTCTACCCCATGGTGCGCGGTCGCCTGACCCGCATCAACGGAGAGGCGGTACGCGCGGCAGTGACCAAGGAGGCGCAGGATGACAACGCGCTGAACCGCGAACTCAATCTCACCTGGACCATGCAACTGCAGGGTGACAACAGCATCGTCAGCGGTCGCTGGTGGCGCGAGGACGACGTCGGCCGGCCGCTGGTGTCGGTGGAAGCAAAGCTGGCGGAGCGGCTGGGCATCCGGCTGGGCGATGAACTGGGCTTCAGTGTCGGTGCAGAAACGTTCACGGCCGAGGTGAGCAGCATTCGCAGCGTGCAGTGGGATTCGTTCCGCCCCAACTTCTACATGGTGTTCCCGCCCGGCATGCTGGAGGGCTTTGCCGCCACCTGGATGACCAGCTTCCACCTGTCGCCGGGTGACAAGCCGGTGCTGATCGAGCTGGTGCGCAACTACCCGGCGCTCACCATCCTGGAGATGGACCTGATCATCGAGCAGGTGGAGCGCATCTTCCGCCAGGTGACACTGGCGGTCGAGTACGTGCTGCTGTTCGTGCTGCTGGCCGGCTTCGCCGTGCTGTTTGCAGCCCTGCAGGCCAGCCTCGACGAGCGCCTCTATGAAGGCGCCTTGCTGCGGGCGCTGGGGGCCAGCCGCCGCCAGCTGCGCGCCGGACACCTCGCGGAGTTTGTCGCCCTCGGCCTGCTGGCCGGCCTGGTTGCCGCCATCGGCACCGAGTGCCTTGCCTGGGTGCTGTACACCCGGGTGCTGCATTTCGACTACAGTTTCAAGTGGCCGGTGTGGATCGCGGCGCCGCTGCTGGGCGCGCTGCTGATCGGTGCTGCAGGCTACCACGGCACCCGCGCGGTCGTGCAGCGCAGCCCCGTGCTGTTGCTGCGTGAGCGCTGATGTGGCTGTCCCGTCTGCTGCGGCAGGAGCAGCGTGCTGCGGCGCGATTGACGGGTTCCTGCGAGCGGACTGTAATGAGGACGCTGAATATGCAAAGCGACATTGCACGCTGGCCTGCATGCCTGCGCAGCCTCGCTGCCCTGTTGCTGCTGCTACCGCTGAACCCTGCTGCTGCGGATGACACCATGTTCCTGATCGATGACCGGCAATCCGCAGACCTGCAGTCAACGCTGGGAACGCAATGGCGCCTGATCACCGATGGCGTCATGGGTGGCGTGTCCCGCGGCACACTTGGCACGGGCCAGCGTGAAGGAAGAAACTGCCTGCACCTGCAGGGCGAGGTCAGCCTGGAGAATAACGGCGGCTTCATCCAGGCGGCGCTGGAACTGGCGCCGTCCGGCGTGCTGGATGCCTCGGCGTATGCCGGGGTGGAACTGGACGTGTACGGCAACGGCGAGGCCTACAATGTGCATTTCAAGACCAGCCGTGTCTGGCTGCCCTGGCAGCATTACCGTGCAAGCTTCATTGCGGAGCCGGGCTGGCACACCGTGCAGGTGCCCTTTGCCGAATTCGAGGGCTATCGCATTGGCGCGGCATTCGATCCCGCCAGACTGGAACGCATCGGCATCGTCGCCTATGGCCGGGCCTTCATGGCAGACCTGTGCATCGGCCGCGTGGCGCTTTACCGCGAACCCTGATGCCGGACCCCGGGAGGTGCCGGAAATGAACCGCTGTGTGCACTGTGGTTATCGCGGCCGGCCTGCATGGCGACCGGCCTGGCTTGCGGTGCTGGCAGTGCTGGTGTGGCTGCTGCCCCTGGGCTTCCTGTCGCAGGGCGTGTGGCCGTTCTTCCTGTTGCCGTCGATTGCCATTAGCGCGTGGGCAATCTCCGCGGTGCACCGCGTGTGCCCGGGATGCGGCAGGCCGTGGCAGTCCGCTGACCAGGATGAAGCCTGAGTTTGCTCCGCATCGATTCTGCCTGAAGGCCGTATGGTCTATGCTGGCAGGTATGTCTTCCATCCATGCAGGCCCCCTTGCCGGTCCCGGCATGTGCCGCACCTTCGGCATGCTGCTGGCCTGTGTGCCATTGTGGTGCGGCGCCGCGACCGCGGAGGAGGCGGAGGCCTGGTTCGAGAGTGATGCGGAGCGGCAGGCCCTGGCGGTCAACGAGGGGGAGCTCGAATTCCTGCTCACGGCGCCCGCACAGCGCATCCTGCAGACCCGCAACCGGCTGACGCTGACCGCGGACAGCCTCGCAAGCGGGTGGGTGCGCCTCGACCAGTGCCAGTCCAACCTCGACCCGGTGCCGGCGCTGGAGATCGTGTATGGCTACCGGCAAATGCGCAAGCTGCACATCGAGTCATTCCACGCCATGGAGCGGGCATGGGTCGAGGATGACAGCGTGCAGATGCTCAACCTCCTGGCGGGTGCGGAACTCTGCATCAGCGCCGAGGTGCAGGTGCTGCAACCCGCAGGCACGGGGCGCTACGAGATCCGCAGCGGCCCGTTTCACCGCCGTTTCCTGGACGGCTATTATCCGCTGCAGCTGGATTACCGTGTCATTTACCCGGCCGACCTGCTGCAGGTGGAGGCCGTGCAACCCGGGGTACAGCCCGGGTTCGCGGTGGTCCGGCAGCCGGGCGAGCTGAAAATCGACGCCCTGTTCGCGGGCCGGCTGACGATCCGGGTCATGCTGCGCGCGCGGCAGGCCGAATCCACGTC
>JASFOC010000239.1:0-4786 GCA_050116715.1 Gammaproteobacteria bacterium | reverse complement strand
CAGGGACAGCGCGTCCACGAAGGCCTCCGGCAGCGGCCCGGAGGGGTGGTGTTGCCGGTAGTGCCGCCAGGCATAGTCGGTTACGCTGTATTCCGTGAAGCTGCCATCGGGCTGGCGGAGCTTGCGCCGGTATTCGAAACCGTAGGCCGGTTCCAGGCCGTTCGATACGTTGTTGGCGAGCAGGCTGATACTGCCGGCAGGCGCGATCGCCAGCAGATGGCTGTTGCGGATGCCGTGACGGGCGATGGCATCCCGCAGCCCCGCCGGCAGGTGCTGCACAAAGGCGCTTTTGAGATACAGCGCCTTGTCAAGGTAAGGGAAAGGTCCTTTTTCCTGCGCCAGCTCTATTGACGCCTGGTAGGCTGCATCACGCAGGCAGCGCATGATTTCGGCGGCGAGTTCGCGCGCGGCATCGCTGTCGTAGTACAGCCCGAGCATGATCAATGCGTCGGCCAGGCCGGTTATTCCCAGGCCGATGCGACGGCTGCCGCGGGCCTGCACAGCCTGTGCCTCCAGCGGGTAGGCGGACACGTCCACAACATTATCGAGCAGTCGTACAGCCACTGCCGTTGCTGCTTCCAGACCGGCCCAGTCAACAGCCGCATCGCGCTCGTATGGCCGACGCACGAAATGCACCAGGTTCAGGGAGCCAAGATCGCAGGCGCCGTAGGGCGGCAGGGGCACTTCGCCGCAGGGATTCGTTGCACTGATCTGTTCACGGTAGCCGAGGTTGTTAGCGGCGTTGATACGGTCAATGAAGAGTACCCCCGGCTCGGCACAATCGAAACTTGCCCTGAGCAGACGTTCCCACAGGTCCCGCGCCCTGATGCGGCGAAACACCCGGCAGGGAATTTCCGCGGCGTAGCCGGGCCAGCGGCGCTGCACAATGGCGGCAGTATCCGAACCGGTTTCCGCGACCGGGAATACCAGCGGCCAGTCGCTGTCGGCCTCCACCGCCTCCATGAAGTCATCCGTCAGCAGCACCGAGAGGTTGAAATTGCGCAGTTGCAACGGGTCGCGCTTGGCTTCGATGAAATCCTCGATGTCGGGATGGTCGCAGCGCAGCGTGCCCATCATGGCACCGCGGCGGTCTCCGGTGGAGAGCAGGGTGGCGCACATACTGTCCCAGATGCGCATGAAGGACACGGGACCCGAGGCCACTGCCCCGTGGCTGCGTGCAGCGCTGCCACTGGGGCGCAGGGTCGAGAAATCGTAGCCCACGCCGCCGCCCTGCTGCATGGTCAGCGCGCCTTCCTTGAGTGCATCGAAGATGCCATCGAGAGAATCTTCCACGGTTCCCATGACGAAGCAGTTGTACAGGGTGACCTGCCGGCCGGTGCCGGCACCGGCCAGGATGCGGCCCCCCGGCAGGAAGCGGAAATCCTCGAGCAGTTCTTCAAACCGCACTTCCCAGTTGGCGGGATCTGCTTCCACCGTCGCCAGGGCCCGGGCGACGCGAGCCCTGCAGGCGCCGATGTCGGCGTCGGTTTCCCTGTCGCCAAGGTGGCGGTACTTGTGTTCCCACACCGTGCGGGACAGGGGCAGCTCAAAGGGGTCGCTCATGGCAGGAACTCCGTAACGGGAAGACGCTAACCCTTGATGCAGATTAGCGGTACGAGGCGTGCGACCCGCCGGGCAAGCCCGGCATGGTCTGCGGCCTCCACAACCTCGCCGGCATCCTTGTAGGCGTGGGGGGCTTCTTCGGCAATGCCCCGGGTCGAGGGGCTGCGGATCAGGATGCCTTGCGCGGCGAGTTCGTCCTGGATGCCGCGGCCATTGAACTGGCGCAGCGCCTGGCGGCGACTCATGCTGCGCCCGGCGCCGTGGCAGGCGGAGCCGAAGGCGGTTGCCATGCTGGCGCTGCTGCCGCACAGGATATAGGACGCGGTACCCATGGTGCCGCCGATCAGCACCGGCTGACCGATGCTGCGCAGCTCTTCGGGCAGGCCCGGGTGCCCCGGTCCGAATGCTCGGGTCGCTCCCTTGCGGTGGACGTACAGCGTGCGTGCGACGCCGTCGACGTCATGGACTTCCTCCTTGCAGGTGTTGTGCGAAACGTCGTACAGCATCTCCAGTTGCGCCTCGGAAAAAAAATTTGCGAACACCTGGCGCGTCAGGTGGGTCAAAATCTGGCGGTTGGCCAGGGCACAATTGATTCCGGCACGCATGGCGCCCAGATACTGTTGTCCCAGTGCGGAGCGGATAGGTGCACAGGCGAGTTCGCGATCAGGCAGCCGGATGCCATGAGAAGCTGCAGTCACGGCCATTTTCTTCAGGTATTCGGTGCCGATCTGGTGTCCCAGGCCGCGCGATCCGCAGTGGATGCTGATCTTGATATCGCCGGGCCGGATGCCGAGCGCGGCGGCGAGCTCCCTGTCATAGACCTCCACCACCTCCTGCACCTCCAGGTAGTGGTTGCCCGAACCGAGTGTTCCCAGTTCATCGTGCTGGCGTTTCTTTGCGTGCAATGAAACCTGCCCGGGATCGGCGCCCGCCATGCAGCCGTATTCTTCGGTGCGTGCCAGGTCCGCAGCCGTTCCGTAGCCTTTTTCCACAGCCCAGGCAGCACCGCCGCGCAGGGCTTCGTCGAGTTGGGAGACGGAGAGGTGAATGGTGCCGGTGCTGCCGAGACCCGCAGGGATCCTTTCATAGAGGCGGTTGGCGAGATCCTGCTGTACTGCCAGGATGTCCGCGCGTTGCAGTCCGGTGTGCAGGGTGCGCACGCCGCAGGAGATGTCGAAACCGACACCGCCTCCGGAGACGACGCCTTCCTCCGGATCAAACGCCGCCACACCGCCGATCGGGAAGCCGTAGCCCCAGTGGGCATCGGGCATCGCGTAGGACGCGTTGACGATGCCTGGCAGGGTGGCGACATTGACCACCTGCTCACGGACCTTGTCGTCCATGTCCCGCACCAGTTCCTCACTGGCATAGAGTATCCCGGGGACGCGCATGTCACCCGTGCGCTCGATGCGCCAGCAGAAATCAGTGACTTTTTGCAGCCGGTTCAGTTCCATCTTCAGAACTACTTTAGACGTCCACGACGCATTGGGCCACCCAAAGCCCGTCTTCGCGCCGTTGCACCGACAGTTCGGTGAAGGTGGCCCCCTTGATCTCCACCGCCGGGGTGTGGCGATCGCGATCCACAGTCTCGCCCCGGATCTCCGCCTGCAGATCGCCGTTGCCGCCGATGTGAACATCAAAGCGGCTGAACAGCATGTGTCGTGTCGCCATCTCGAAGATCACCTGGTTGAGCCAGTCGACCAGCAACAATTCGGGGTCGGGTTCACTGCACGCCAGGTGAACGCTGTGTACCGGGCGAACGCCGGCCGGATCGGTGATGATGGCGGTCATGGCCAGGGCCGCCTGCGCAAAGGCTTCCGCCAGGTCACGCCCGATTCCCCGGACGCCGATATCGGCCCGGTGCTCGAAGTGTTCCCACACGGCTGTCGTCATGACTCGTCATCCCCTTACGGATGTCTTGAGTATGCTACTACTGTTTCAATCTGATGATGACGGATATTATGGCCACGGAACCCACGGAACCCACGGAAAAACACGGAAAGAAACAATACCCGTTTAAATAACATTTCTGTTTCTTTCCGTGGATTCCGTGGCTATTAGACAAATACTGACATCCGGCTTGACTTGTCAACATCTGTTATTTTCAAGTTGAAAATGCACTACCGGAATGTGTGAATTGGCCAGCAGCCCGGGATTTCTGCCGCCACGGGTGCCGGCAACCATGCCATTTGGCGGGTTCCAGGGTATAAATGCCCTGCATTCAGCGGGATAGCCGGATTTGACATAGGTCAAGGTCGTGGGTGGAAAGAAGTGCAAGTATGGCCCTGCCAACCGGAGCCTTCCATGAAGGGGGAAGGTTCCAATTCCTGATTCCAGGACCATCCGGAGGAAATGATGAAAAAGATCACACAGAAGGCGCTGTCGATTCTGGCCGGTGCCGGGCTGACACTGGCGGGCATGTCCAGCGCCTGGTCGCAGGATACACTCAAAGACGTGATGAAGGCACGCGGCCTGACCGAGAAGGACGTGCTGGCGGCAGCCAAGACCTATACCCCGACTGGCGGGCGTGATGAATACCTGGTCTTCAGCTCGGGCGGCCAGAGTGGCCAGTTGATTGTCTATGGCATCCCGTCCATGCGCATTCTCAAGTATATCGGGGTGTTTACCCCCGAACCGTGGCAGGGCTACGGCTTTGATGATGAGTCCAAGGCCGTGCTGGCCCAGGGCCGCATTATGGGCAAGGACATTACCTACGGTGATACCCACCATCCGGCGATTTCCGAGACCAACGGTGATTACGACGGCCGCTATGTCTTTATCAATGACAAGGCCAATCCGCGTATTGCCGTCGTGGATTTGCACGATTTCGAGACCAAGCAGATCGTTGCCAATCCACTGTTTAAATCAGCACACGGCGGTACCTTTGTAACCCCGAACACGGAGTATGTCATGGAGGCGGTGCAGTACGCGGCACCCTATGGTGACGGGTTTGTCCCGCTGGAGGAATTCAACGACAAATACCGTGGTGGTCTGACCTACTGGAAGTTCGACAGTGACAAGGGTCGTCTCGATCCTGCCGCGTCGTTTACTTTCGAGCTGCCGCCCTACAGCCAGGACCTTTCCGATGCGGGCAAGGGGCCCTCCGATGGCTGGGGCTTTACCAATTCCTTCTGCTCGGAACGCTATATCGGCGGTACCGAGCGCGGCCGTCCGCCGTTCGAGGCAGGCTGTTCTTCGAAGGACACGGACTTCCTGCATGTCA
>JASFOC010000238.1:0-4786 GCA_050116715.1 Gammaproteobacteria bacterium | reverse complement strand
GCCACGCGCGGCATTTCGTCGAGTTCGTGGTAGATGCGCTCGCGGTACTTGCTGTCCACGTCCAGGTAGGCGCCGCTGACGACATCGCCTTCCTGCATCAGCCGGTTCAGCGCCGCGCGCTGCATGTAAACCGATACGCCGAGATATTCACTGCTGAGCCCGGCAACAGGCACCTGCAGCACCGGGCGGTTGCCCTCCAGCACTTCCACCGTCAGCAGGTCACCCGGTTCGATGGCCAGCAGTTCCGCGAGGTAGTCCGTGAGCACCACACCCACCGGCGGCAGCTCGACCCGCTGCAGGTCAGCACCGAGGATACGCCGCAGCCGGGCATCCGGTTCCAGTCCCTGCACGGAACCGCGGTAGCTGCGATGTTCGAAACGCAGCCGCGCCGGGACCCGGCGGATACCCTCGACATGTTCCACGCCCGGCAGCCCGGCCAGCGAGAACAGGCTGCTGCCGGCTGCCGGCTCGGTAAAGGTCACCGACAGGTCCTGGCGCTCGCTCATCGCGTACTGCACGTCAATCATGTGGATGATCGCGTCCTCCTGGAAATTCGACACCATGGTGATGCCACAGGACGCCGCGATACCGGCCACGGTGAGCAGCGACTTCAGCGGGCGTCGCTCGATATGGCGCAGGATCATGCGCGTCGGCTGGGAGAACAGTCGTTGCAGGCCAAGCCGCTCGATCAGGGTCGGACGGTACACCGCCGGCGGCTCGGGGCGCATGGCCTCGGCCGGCGGCAGGCGCACCGCGCGCCGCACCGCAAAGGCGGTCCCGGTGAGGCCGGCCACCAGGCTCACCACGGTTGCACCGACGATCACCGGCGTCTCCAGAACATAGTTGAGAAAGGGGAAGTGGTAGAAGTCGGTGTACACGGCGCTCAGCCCCTTGCCCAGCCAGATACCCGCCGCAATGCCGCCGGCCAGGCCCAGCAGCACGATCAGCAGCACCAGCATGGCGTAGTGCCGACCCACAGCGACGTTGCTGTAGCCGAAGGCCTTCATGATGGCGATCTGGTTGCGCTGGGTGTCCACCAGCCGCGTGATGACCACGTTGAGCAGAAAGGCGGCCACGCCGAGAAAGATGACCGGGAACACCGCGGCCATGGTCTGCAGGCCGCGCAGTTCCTCAGTGAGGAAACGGTGCGACAACTGGTCCTTGCGGTCGTAGGCACCGAGCCCCCCGTAGCGATCCAGGATGCGGTCGAGGCGCTGGATCACGTCCGCGGCGCTCGCGCCCGGCACCAGCCGCAGGGTGACGCTGTTGAACGCGCCTTCCATGTCGTAGGCGGCGGCCAGCGCATTGCGCCCCATCCACAGGATGGCGTAGCGCTCGGGATCCGGAAACACGGCACCTGGCGCGATCGGGTAGATGTATTCCGGTGACAGGGCGACGCCGACGATAGTCAGGCGGTCGCGGCGGCCGTGGATGGTCGCGGTGAGCCGGTCTCCCGGCTGCAGCCCGTGCGCCGTGGCGAAGGTATCGTCCACCACCACCTCGTCATCGCGGTAGGGTTCCGGCAGGCGGCCTCGGCGCAGATGCAGGCCGTTGAGCAGGATGGGGCCGGCATCCGGAATCGATACCAGCGTCGCCGTGGCAGGTTCCGGGAAGTCCGCCAGCGTGACCCGCGCGGCGGCCACCACCCGCGTCTGCACCCGCTCCACGCCGGGAATGTCGCGAATGCGTTCCGTCACCTGCCCGGGCGCCCGTTTCAGTACCGCGAACACGTCCGCAAAGCGCTGTTCACGGTAGTAGTCTTCCTGCGTGAGCAGCAGGGAGTCGTAGGTCGACAGTGACATGACAAAGGTCGCGATCCCGCCGACCTGCACCAGCGCGATGGCCAGCACCATGCCGCGCAGCTCGCGCAGGTCACGCAGCAGCTTGCGGTCCAGGGCGCGCATGCCTACCAGGCCAGTTCGGAGGCCGCTGTGCGTTGCGCGTTGTGCACCACGGAACTGATGCGCCCGTCCATGATCTGCACCACGCGGTCGGCCATGGCCGCGATGCCGGCGTTGTGCGTGATCAGCGCCGTGGTGGTGCCGAGTTCGCGGTTGGCGCGTTCCAGTGCCTCCAGCACCAGCACGCCGGTCTCCGAATCCAGCGCCCCGGTCGGCTCGTCGCACAGCAGCACGGCAGGATTCTTGGCGATGGCGCGCGCAATGGCCACGCGCTGCTGCTCGCCACCGGAGAGCTGCGCCGGAAAATGGTCCATGCGATCCTGCAGGTGCACCAGTGCCAGCGCCTCCTCGGGCGCCATGGGCGCGCGCGCGATCTCGGTGACGGCGGCAACGTTCTCGCGCGCCGTCAGGCTGGGCATCAGGTTGTAAAACTGGAACACGAAACCGACGTGGTAGCGGCGGTACTCGGTAAGGGTGCGCTCGTCGGCACGGGTCAGGTCCTGGTCACGATAGCGCACCTCGCCCTCGCTCGCGGTGTCCAGGCCGCCGAGAATATTCAACAGGGTCGACTTGCCACTGCCCGAGGGGCCGAGCAGCACCATCAGCTCGCCGGCATACAGGTCGAGGTCCACGCCGCGCAGCGCATGCACCTCCACCTCGCCCATGTGGTAAACCTTGGTCAGGCCATGGACATGGAAGACGCTCTCACTCGCAGTTGCCGCACTGTTCACTGCCTGGTTCATGCATGCTCCCTGTCATGGCGACCGGCAATCCCCGACTGCAATGCGATGCCGCCCCGTGACGGGCATGCCTGGCAGGAATTGACATTTATCAAGCGTGCAACCGTGCCGCCTCAGTTACAGTACGCTGCAAGGCACGATAATGAAACGACATCCATGCGCTTGAGGCAAGCATACACAGATTTGGCGTCTTAGCTGATCTGAATCAACTAGCAAACACTGATATTTGATTACATTTCAGGTAGCGGTTGCAAAAACTGCAACCTCCGGCAACAGATTCTGGAGCGACTCGCTGACATGCACATCGTGCATAAACTGCTGCAAGCAACCCTGCTGCTGTCTCTGGCAGCCACCATGGTGTGCCATGCCGGCCGGGAAGCGCCGGCAACAACTGACAGTGCCTGGGACCACCTGCCGCACCACCCGGTCCCTACCGACCACGCATTTTTTTTCTTCGAACCCTTTGCAGACGGCCCCGCCGTCACCCGCGCCTGCCTGGAATGCCATCCGGACGCCGCCCGTGAGGTCATGCAGACCGCACACTGGAACTGGCAGGGCGAGGAAGTCATGGTGCCCGGGCATGACGGCGCAGTACGCATCGGCAAGCGCAATGTCATCAACAATTTCTGCATCGGCGTGCAGTCCAACTGGCCCGCCTGCACCATGTGCCACATCGGCTACGGCTGGGAGGACGAAAACTTCGATTTCAACGATGCCTCGCGGGTCGACTGTCTGGTGTGCCATGACAGAAGTGGCACCTACCTGAAGAAATTCCGCGGCGCAGGGGTGCCCGACGACTCCGTCGACCTGCTGGCCGTGGCACGCAGCGTCGGCAGGCCGCATCGCCAGAACTGCGGCAGCTGTCACTTCCAGGGCGGTGGCGGCAACGCCGTGAAACACGGCGACATGGATGAGACCCTGCTGTTCCCGAGCGAACGTATCGATGTCCACATGGGCAAGTACGACATGCAGTGCGTCGACTGTCATCGCACCGAGCACCACCTGATCCGGGGCCGCGCCATGTCGGTCAGCGTGGACGCCGAAAACCGCGTCCACTGCACCGACTGCCATGCAGCACAGCCGCATTCCGACGTGCGCCTGAACGCCCATACCGACCGCCTCGCCTGCCAGGCATGCCACATTCCGCACATGGCGGCCGACACCGGCACCAAGCTGAGCTGGGACTGGTCGGAAGCCGGCCAGGACCTGGATATTACCGATGCCCACCGCTACCTGAAAATCAAGGGACGCTTCACCTGGGCAAAAAAGGTGTCGCCGGAATATCACTGGTACAACGAGACCTCGACCCGTTACATCACCGGCGACAGGATCGATCCCTCCCGGCCCACGCAGATCACCGCGCCGCGCGGCAGCCGTGACGATCCCAAGGCAAAGATCTGGCCGTTCAAGGTGCATCGCGGCAAGCAGCCCTATGACACCGAGAACAACTACTTCCTGGTGCCGAACGTGCATGGCGACCGGGGCTTCTGGACCGCGTTCGACTGGAAAGCTGCGCTGCAGACAGGGTCACAGATCACCGGCCTGCTCTACAGCGGCACCTATGACTTCGCCCCGACCGAGATGTACTTTCCCCTGTCCCACATGGTCACCAGCCCGGACGAGGCATTGCAGTGCCGTGACTGCCACGGCGAGCGGGGCCGCATCGACTGGGTGGCGCTCGGCTACCCGGGTGACCCGCTTGGCCGTCCCCGCATCGCGCATGATCCGGTTTACCTGACTGATGCCGAGGGCGTAGCAGTGACCGAATCGGGCCAGCCGCTATCGGTGGCGGAGACCTGCGGCATGTGCCATGAGTTCGGGGATGAGGACTTCATCGCCGCCCATGGCTACCACAGCAGCGTCAAGGACGAACAGCTGCCACCCGAGCGCCGCATGTTGATGCAGGACGGGCCGCGCCTGCCGGCAAACGGGGACAGCGAGATGAACTGCTTTCTCTGCCACCTGCAGCAACCCGACCTCGCCGCCCGCCAGGCGGCCCTCGACGCGGGCAGGCCGGCGTGGTCGATCAGCGCGACCCTGCTGGGGACCAAGCTGCTGAGCACCGACGCCGCGGGCTACCACTGGAACAGCGAGCTGATCGGTGCGGACGGCGAAGCCAAACTCGACCTGCGGCCGGTACCCGAG
>JASFOC010000237.1:0-4788 GCA_050116715.1 Gammaproteobacteria bacterium | reverse complement strand
TCCATCTCTTTCGGCGATCCTGCCTACAATGAGAGCCACTACGCATCCATGGTGGCCGGGCAGTATCACACCAATCACCAGGTCGGAGAGGTCAATCCGGATGATTTTGACCTGATTGACAAGCTCGTTGACATCTATGACGAGCCCTATGCCGACAGTTCGGCCATGCCAACCTACCGTGTCTGCGAGCTTGCTCGCAGGCGGGTGACCGTCGCACTGTCAGGCGACGGCGGTGATGAAAATCTCGCCGGCTACCGGCGCTATCGCTGGCACCTGTACGAACAGCGTATGCGGTCCGTCTTGCCGCTCTCCTTGAGAAGGCCGCTGTTTGGTACCCTTGGTCGGCTGTATCCAAAGGCGGACTGGGCACCCAGGGTGTTTCGCGCCAAGTCGACCTTCGAGGCGCTGGCCAGAGATGATGTGGAAGGCTATTTCCACAGCGTATCGATTCTGGGTGACTCGACCCGCGCAAGGCTTTTCAGTGCATCTTTTCGGCATGACCTGCAGGGCCACCGGGCAGTCGATGTTTTTCGGGAGCATGCTGCACATGCTCCCGAACACCCGCTATCTAAGGTTCAGTACCTGGATCTGAAGACTTACCTCGTAGGCGACATACTGACCAAGGTGGACCGCGCCAGTATGGCGCATGGACTCGAGGTTCGGGTGCCCATCCTGGATCACAAGCTGGTCGAATGGATGGCCGGCCTGTCACCGGATATCAAGCTGCGCGGCCGTGAAGGCAAGTATCTGTTCAAGAAATCCCTGGAGTCGCGTCTGCCAAAGGAAATCCTGTACCGGCCAAAGATGGGTTTTGCCGTGCCACTAGCCAGCTGGTTCCGTGGTCCGTTGCGGGACAGGGTCAGGGAGTCCTTGCTTGGCCCTCGCATGCTGGACAGCGGTATTTTCGACAGTGGTTTTCTGCAGCAGGTTGTGGATCAGCATCAATCCGGGCGCAGAAATTTCAGCGATCCGATCTGGACGCTGTTGATGTTTGAGGCCTTCCTGCGCAGGCAGCAGGAACATTGAGGGACTGGCACGATGCGCGTACTCCATGTCCTCGACCATTCCATTCCCCTGCACAGCGGTTATACCTTCCGTACCCGTGCGATCCTCGAGCAGCAACGCAGGCTGGGATGGGAGACCTATCAGCTGACCGGCACCAAGCAGGGCAAGACCACGGTGCCGGTAGAACAGGTGGGGGAGCTGGCTTTCTACCGGACCCAGCCAGCCACCGGGATAATGGAACGCCTGCCTGTCCTCAATCAGCTGGCAGTCGTCGCAGGACTTGAGCGGCGGCTTGCAGAGGTGATTCCCGAGGTGCAGCCCGATCTGCTGCATGCCCATTCACCAGCGCTGAACGGTCTGGCGGCACTGCGTGCTTCCAGGAAAACCGGGATACCTTTTGTTTACGAGGTGCGGGCCTTCTGGGAGGATGCTGCAGCCGATCACGGCACCAGCCGGGAAGGCGGATTACGCTATCGATTGACCCGTGCGCTGGAAACCCATGTGCTGAAACGTGCCAGTGCTGTGACAACGATTTGTGAGGGGCTGCGGGGTGACATCGTGGCGCGTGGCATACCCGGAAAAAAGGTCACTGTCATTCCGAATGCTGTGGATATTGACCGGTTCTCGTCTGGTGGCCAGCCGGATCCGGCCAGGCAGCGGCAGCTGGGTATCGAGGGCAGGACGGTACTGGGTTTTATCGGTTCCTTTTATGCCTATGAAGGCCTGGCCATGCTGCTGCAGGCCATGCCAGGGATTCTGAAGGCGGCCCCCGATACCTGTCTGCTGCTCGTTGGCGGGGGGCCGGAAGAGCAGCGCCTGAAGCAGATTGCTGCTGCATCCGGGCTGCAAAATAGTGTCATCTTCACCGGTCGTGTGCCACATGACGAGGTGCAGGAGTACTACAATCTTGTTGATATCTTTGTCTACCCGCGCCTGTCAATGCGACTTACTGACCTGGTTACGCCATTGAAGCCGCTGGAGGCAATGGCCCAGGGCCGGCTGGTGCTGGCGTCGGATGTGGGTGGTCACCGCGAGCTGATTCGAGACGGCGAAACCGGTCAACTTTTCCAGGCAGGCAGCATTGCTGACCTGCAGCGGACCGTGCTGGCCATGCTGGGTGAGCGTGCAGGCTGGCAGGCGCAACGCGATGCCGGCCGCCGGTTTGTAGAAACGGAACGTACCTGGGCGGCCAGCGTGGCCAGGTACCGTGATGTCTATACCGCCGTGCTCGGAGGGGGCAACTAGCGATGCCTGAAATGCAAATCGGTCTGGTTGGTCCATTGCCACCTCCCTCCGGTGGCATGGCAAACCAGACGCGACAACTGGCACGCCTGCTGCGGTCAGAGGGGGTGAATGTCGAACTCGTACAGACAAACGCGCCGTACAAACCGCGCCAGGTGGAAAAAATTCGCGGTATCAGGGCGCTGTTTCGCCTGCCACCTTATCTGTGGCAGCTGTGGCGAACGGCCGGCCGGGTAGAACTTTTGCATGTGATGGCCAATTCGGGCTGGTCCTGGCACTTATTTGCAGCCCCTGCCATCTGGGTTGGCTGGCTACGGGGTACACCTGTAATCGTGAACTACCGGGGCGGGGAAGCGGAGGAATTCTTCCAGAAATCCTTTCGCTGGGTGCGGCCAGGCCTCGAGCGGGTTGCCGCAGTTGTCGTCCCTTCGGGCTTTCTCGCCAGTGTGTTTCGCCGGCGGGGTATCGATGTCCACATTGTGAAGAACATCGTGGATCTCCAGCGCTTTACCTCTTCAGGCGCACGCTCGCAACAACGCGTTGCCGGCCCACACTTGCTGGTTACCCGCAACCTGGAGCCCATCTATGATATCGCTACAGCATTGCGTGCATTCAGACGTGTTCTCGAGGCCTTTCCTGCGGCACACCTGACTGTGTGCGGGTCCGGCCCCGAGCGGGGACGCCTGCAGTCACTGGCCAAAGAACTCGGGGTTGATAATGTGGTGACATTCACCGGCCGCATTGATAATGACAGGATCGCCGGACTGTACCAGTCTGCTGATGTCGTGATGAATCCGAGTCTGGCAGACAATATGCCGATATCCATCCTTGAGGCCATGGCCTGCTGTGTACCTGTGGTAACTACCGATGTTGGCGGCGTACCCTATCTGGTCAGCCATGAAAAAACCGCTCTGCTGGTCTCTGCCGGGGATGACCAGGCTATGGCGGAAGCAGTCATTTCTCTTCTCGAAAATCCGGCCCTCGCGGACCGTCTGGCGAAGGCCGGTCATGGTGAGATCCTTGACTATACCTGGCCCAGGGTGCGCGAGCAGTTATTTGCTGTTTACGACGCGGTGCTGGCAAGCACGATGAATGACAATCCCGGGCAGCAGGATGCTGGCTGACATCCGCATGAGACCGCACACATCGCGCGTTGACAGGAAAGCCATGCCAGGTGCAAGCGATGATCATCCGGGCAACCTGAAATGATTGCCCCTGTCCTTGCGCGGCGTCTGGTTTACCCGCTGCACGAGCGCCTGCTGAAACGGCCGACCTTTGCGTATCTGGATGAACTGGAGCAGAGTCAAAGGCTTTCGCGGGAGGCGATGGAAGCGCTGCAGCAACATAAGCTGTCCGAATTGCTCAGGTCAGCCTGTCTGCATTGTCCCTGGCACCGGGACAGGCTGCTCGCAGCCGGTCTTGAGCCGGCAGGGCGGGTGTCGCTCGCGGACCTGCGCAGCTTGCCCACGATGGACAAACAGGATGCTGTTACCCATGGCGAAGACATGGTCTGGGCTGGCGTACCCGGTGGAATCTTTCAGTACAATACCGGTGGATCCAGTGGCCAGCCGCTGATTTTTTACTACGGGCGAAGACGCCAGGCCTCTGATGCCGCTGGGCGGATGCGGGCGCGTCGCTGGTGGGGCGTGGAGCCCGGCGATCCCGAAGTTTACCTGTGGGGTGCACCGGTGGAGCTCGACAAGACCGACCGTGTCAAGGCGCTGCGTGACCGCCTGCTGAACCAGTTGGTACTGAATGCCTTCGAGATGTCACCGGCACGGATGGACGAATATACCCGTTCCATTCAGACCTTCCAGCCGCACTGTCTCTATGGCTATGCCAGTTCGGTGGCGCTGCTTGCCGCCCATGTCCTTGATCGCGGCATGCGGCTACGCCTGCCGCGCTTGAAGGTGGTGTGTACGACGGGTGAGCCACTCTTCGATCATCAACGGCAGCTGATCAGCGAGGCCTTTGGTGTGCCTGTGGCCAACGAATTCGGCAGCCGCGATATCGGCTTTACAGCCCATGAATCACCACAGGGCCAGCTGCTGCTGATGAGCGAGAGCATTATTCTCGAAGTACTGGATGATCGAGGCCAGCCCGTGGCGCCGGGAGAGACCGGCGAGGCGGTGATGACTGCGCTGGAGTCCTTCGCGCAGCCGTTTATTCGCTACCGAACCGGTGATATTGTGCGGCTGGCAGACGAACCGTGCTGGTCAGGATGCGGGCTGCATGTGATTGACGAGGTACTGGGCCGGACCACCGATTTTGTCATGCGGAGCGACGGCACCATCATGCATGCCCTGGCAGTGATCTATGTGCTGCGTGCCGTACCCGGGGTGGGGGAGTTCAAGATCGTCCAGCAGAGTCTGCAGGACATTGAGGTCCAGGTCATACCCAATGCCCGCTGGGATGAGCGTGGCCGGGCTGCAATCGAGTCCGGACTGCGCCAACGTCTCGGCATGGATGTCCGCATCGATATCCGCCTGGTCGGGACCATCCCGCCCGAGGCGTCCGGCAAGCATCGCTACGTGGTCAGTC
>JASFOC010000236.1:0-4801 GCA_050116715.1 Gammaproteobacteria bacterium | reverse complement strand
CGAGCCCCAGGTGCGCCGCCTGCAGCAGGGTGCCGCGCGCCAGCACGGTGCTGCCGGCGGCAATGTCGTTGCCGCGCGGGCGGATGTTTGCGCCGGCGGTCACCGCGGTCTCTATCCACAGGCGCTCGCCTGCAACCCGACAGCGTTCCTGCATGACCACGCTATCTGCGCCCTCGGGCAGCGGGGCACCGGTGAAGATGCGCGCGGCACTGCCCGGCTGCAGCCTTTCCCCGACACTGCCGGCCTTGATGCGCTGGGTAACGGGCAGGCCTGTGTCCTGTGCGGTTTCGCTATCGCGGCTGTGCAGGGCGTAGCCGTCCATGGCGCTGTTGTCGAAACCGGGCACGTCGATGGGTGATGCCAGGTCTTCTGCCAGCACCCGTCCGGCGCCGGCCGGGAGGTCGACCCGTTGCGTTGCGGTGATCGCCGTGGCCTGGGACAGCAACTGCTGAATAGCCTGCTCGACACTGAGCATGCCGTCCTGCTTGTCGAAGCACGGATCGGTCGCGGACATGGCTACTGCTCCGTGAGCCTTGGCAGCAGCTCGACCATGTTGCAGGGTGCATTGCGGTAATCGAGCTGCGCTTCGATGATCTCGTCCCAGCCGGTGCGGCAGGCGCCCGTGGAGCCGGGTAGGCAGAAGATGAAGGTGGCATTGGCCACACCGCCAAGGGCGCGCGAGGCAACGGTCGAGGTCTTGATGTCGCGGTAGGACAGCCAGCGGAACAGTTCACCGACGCCTTCGAGTTCCTTGTCGAGCAAGGGGCGAATCGCCTCCGGGGTACTGTCACGGCCGGTCATGCCGGTGCCGCCCGTGGTGATGATGACATTCACCCCGGGGTCCGCGATCCAGTTCGATACCACGGCGCGCATGCGGTAGATGTTATCCGGGACGATCTGCTTTGCGGCAAGCACGTGGCCAGCGGCAGTCAGCCGCTCGACCAGTGTCCTGCCCGAGGTGTCCGTCTCTTCGGTGCGCGAATCCGATACGGTAAGGACGGCGATGTGTACCGGGATGAATTCACGGTCGGCCTTGCTGTGCATTGTCGAAGTGTCTCCCTGCCGGCGGTGCAGTGCGTTAACGGCCTGCGCGCAGCTGGTGCTGTGACGAAAAATTTGCCCTGAAAAGCCATGCGTATGCCTGTTGCAGGATTGTAACAGCCCGCAGGGAGAGCAGGGTACCTTGTGAAATGCACGGGATCTGGAGCATGCCGGAGCTGACCTGTTCCGGTATAGATATTTGCAACAGGTTTTAACAGCCGTATGCTAGGCCGCAGGCTGGGCATCCTAACCGCCAGCTGATCGAGACGCACATGACACGGCAACACAGCAACGCACCGGGCCTGTTCGATCCCTACGGCAGAAGGGTGGAATACCTGCGTCTCTCGGTGGCCGACAAATGCAATCTGCGGTGTTTCTACTGTTTGCCCGAGGGCTTCCGGGACTTCGAGGAACCGGACAACTGGCTGCGTTTCGACGAGATCGAGCGGGTCGTCGCGGCCTTTGCCGGCCTCGGCGTCAAGCGCATACGGCTTACCGGTGGCGAACCGCTGGTGCGCAGGGATCTGCCGCGGCTGGCGGCGCGGCTGGCGGCCCTGCCCGGCGTGGAGGACCTGTCACTGAGCACCAATGCCACCCTGCTGCAGCGCCATGCCGGCGAACTGCGGCAAGCCGGTGTCAGCCGCATCAATGTCAGCCTGGATTCGCTGCGCCCCGGGCGCTTCAAAGACATCACCGGCGGCAGCCTTGCGCCGGTGCTGGCAGGCCTGCAGGCCGCAAAGTCGGCCGGGTTTGCACCCATCAAGATCAACATGCTTGCCCTGCGGGATATCAATGACGACGAGTTCGAGGACATGGTGGAATTCTGTATCGAGCACGATTTTACGCTGCGCTTTATAGAAACCATGCCGGTTGGCAGCACCGGCCGTGCTGCCGGCAACCATTACCTCGATCTGCAAACGGTGCGGCAACGGCTGGCGCGGCGCTTTGAATTGCTGCCCGGGGTCATGTCCGGGGGTGGACCGGCGCGCTATGTGCAGGTCAGTGGTACGGACCTGCGCATCGGTTTCATCACCCCGATCTCGCAGCACTTCTGTGCGACCTGCAACCGGGTGCGGCTGGCGGTGGACGGCACGCTCTACCTGTGCCTCGGGCAGGACCACCAGTATCCACTGCGGCCGCTGCTGCGCAGGGGAATCAGCGACGCCGGTCTGCAGGATGCCATTATCGAGGCGCTGGCATTAAAACCGGAGCGCCACGAATTCCGGGACAAGCCCGGCCAGGTGGTGCGTTTCATGTCGATGACCGGCGGTTAGCGATGGAACTGTTCGAACCCGCACTATCGATCTGGCTGCTGCTATTGATTGCCATTGCCGCGGTCCTGTATTCCTCGGTGGGGCATGGCGGCGCCTCCGGTTACCTGGCCGCCATGGCGCTGTTCGGGATGGAACCTGCCATGATGAAGCCGGCAGCGCTGACCATGAACATCTTTGTCACGACGCTGGTGCTGGTGCGCCTGGTTCGGGCCGGCTGTTTCAACTGGCGGCTGTTCCTGCCGTTCGCCGCCGGCTCCCTGCCGCTGGCGTTTATCGGCGGCGCCTGGACTCTGAATGCCACCGCCTACCGGGTCATCGTGGGCCTTGCATTGTTGCTGGCTACCTGGCGCCTGCTCTGGCAGGGCGCTGACAGGGAACGGGTGCAGCCACCCTCCGGGTGGATCGCGGTACCGGTCGGCGCGGTGCTTGGTCTGGTCTCGGGAATGACCGGGGTCGGTGGCGGCATCTTCCTCAGCCCACTGCTGCTGTTGTTCAACTGGGCCACCATGCGCGGCAGCGCAGCCATTGCCGCTGCCTTCATCCTGTTCAATTCGATCGCCGGGCTGGCCGGTTACGCCACGACGGCCGGTGCCTGGCCGCCGGGAATCCCGCTGCTGGTGGCAACCGCCCTTGCCGGGGCATTGCTCGGCTCGGAACTCGGTGCGCGGCAACTGGCACCATTCAGGCTGCGCCAGGCCCTGTGCGTGGTGCTGGTGATTGCCGGCGCCAAGCTGATTGCAACGGCCTGAACAGAAGGCGGGAGGTACGTCAATGAAACACGATGAACACACGGCTCCTCCAGCGGCTGCAGGCAGCGCTTCCAGGCCCGGCCTGCCACTATTTCCGCGCCCCCTGTCGCTGCCGTTTGCACGCCTGCCTGAAATGTTGCATGGCCGGGCCGTCGTGGCGGTGCTGAACCGCCTCTTTGCCGCTGCCTTGCGCGAGGGTGAGCTGGATTTCATGCAGGGCCGCAGCCTGCGTATTGCGGTTGAGGACATGCAGCTGGGTTTTTGCCTGACGCTGTCGCAGGACCGGCTGACAGCACTGCAGGTCACTGTGCCGGACCTGTCGATCAGCGGGAACCTGCACGCCTTTATGCTGATGGCCGCGCGGCGGGCGGACCCGGATACCCTGTTCTTCCAGCGGCTGCTGCGGATGGAGGGGGACACAGAACTGGGGCTCGCACTGAAGAACTTCCTTGCTGCCCAGGATATGGAACAATACTGGCTGACCCGGCAAATGGAGATTCTGCTGCAGCGGGCCCTGCCGTTGTACGAGCGCTGGTTCTGACGACACGCCTGCAACTCTCTTGCAGCACGTGGATTACATTCACATCCAATTCGCTGAAACAGGGTCACGTGAGTACATCTGCTGACTGGCCTTGCAGCTCGATTCATCGCGATATCCGGCAGGGGATATCGAAACCACTCGCGGTAAATTCGGCGAGCGCTGATATTGAATGCGGGACCCTGGTTGTCGTTGGGCTTCACCCCGTTTGGCCTGGCCTACAGGGTCAGCCCAGCCTTTCGCTCATTCAATACCCAGCGTATCCCACAGGTCATCGACGCGCTGCTTTACCTCGCTGCTCATGCGGATGGGACGGCCCCACTGGCGGCTGGATTCGGCCGGCCACTTGTTGGTGGCGTCGAAGCCCATCTTTGAGCCGAGCCCGGAGACGGGACTGGCGAAGTCGAGATAGTCGATGGGCGTGTTTTCCACCAGCAGGCTGTCGCGTGCCGGGTCCATGCGGGTACTGATTGCCCAGAGCACCTCGCTCCAGTTGCGCACGTCGATATCCTCGTCGGTCACGATGACGAACTTGGTATAGGCAAACTGGCGCAGGTAGGACCAGACCCCGAACATGATGCGCCGGGCGTGTCCCGGGTAGCCCTTGCGGATGCTGACCACGGCGATCCGGTAGGAACAGGCCTCCGGCGGCAGGTAGAAGTCGACGATCTCGGGGAACTGTTTCTGCAGCAGGGGAATGAAGACCTCGTTGAGCGCCATGGACATCACCGAGGGCTCGTCGAACGGCGCACGACCCATGTAGGTGCCGGGGTAGATCGGGTTGTTCCGGTGGGTGATGCGCTCGATGGTGAACACCGGGAAACGTTCCACGCTGTTGTAGTAGCCGGTGTGGTCGCCGAAAGGGCCCTCGTCGGCTGTCTCGCCCGGCTCGATATGGCCTTCCAGTACGATCTCTGCCGCTGCCGGCACCTGCAGGCCGACTGCCAGCGCGGGTGTCACCTCGGTCTTGGCGCCGCGCAGCAGGCCGGCGAACTGGTACTCGGACAGGGTGTCCGGGATGGGCGTGACCGCTGCCAGCATGGTGGCGGGATCGGCACCCAGCGCAACCGCCAGCGGGAAGCGCTGGCCCGGGTGCAACTGCTGAAACTCGTGAAAATCCAGGGCACCGCCGCGGTGCGGCAGCCAGCGCATGATCACCTTGTTGCGTGCAATGACCTGCTGCCGGTAGATGCCGATAT
>JASFOC010000235.1:0-4877 GCA_050116715.1 Gammaproteobacteria bacterium | reverse complement strand
ACACTATAACAGGGTATTTATAGCGAAATCCGTCGGTATTCCTGACAAGATACGCCCGCCTTCAAAGAGGATTGCAACTATCTGAATATAAAGCAGTAGTTACCCTCAGTCTAAACATAGCCTGCCCAAGTGTCGGGATTCTTTCCATTCCATGAGGAAGAACACCGATGATGCACCTTGGGGAACTGCCTAGATATTGATTATTAGAGCTTAATTCAATAAAGGCATGATTCCTGCTTTCTATACATAAGAAGAATATAGCCGGGTGCAACAACAAACCACTCACTAATCCCCGGATAACAGCTTCTTAGCCTTTCACCCTGTTCTGGTACTTGCACGAAGTCCATTAGTGCGACCGGCATCTTTGATGATAGCGGACTTAGTGGTGTTGGGAATGAATTCATATACTTCGGGAACGGCAGTGGCAATTCCATCTCTACGCACGTAGGGGCTGTGAACTTCATAGAAACCATGGATGTCGATTACGCGGGCGGCGCGGATCCATTCCTTGAGTTTCAAGATGGTGCCTTGGTCAGCATTAATTTGCTGTTTACTAGCGGGACCAATGGCGCTAACGCTGATTTCTCTTCAAGCGGGATATTATTTGGTTCGGGCTCGGTACTCTCTGGTCTTTGGGATGTAAATAGTTTTAACACTACTGTGGTACCAGTTCCTGCCGCAGTCTGGCTGTTTGGCTCCGGCCTGATAGGCCTCGCAGGTGTTGCACGCAGGAAGCAAAACAGGGCCTGAAGCAGATAGCAAGAATCATTCAGACGGCTACTTTGGTAGCCGTTTTTTTGCAGTGAAAATAAGCCAGCAGGGAAGGTTTTCCGCTGGTAACCGATTTCTCCCAAGCTATCCCGCGCCTCAATCCTTGACGCGATGTGTTTATCGCAGTCGGGAGATCACTCCGCTAAGAATAAAAGCATGGTGGCCGTTGAGTTCGCGGTTCTGACTGCTGTCAGGAGCGTTTCAGTTCCTGTGGCTCCTCCTCGTTGGAAGGATCGACGTCTCTTGCCTGTACAACAGGTGCAGCGGCCATCAATGCTGCTGCAGGTTGTTGCTTCGCTACCAGCTCACCGGATGGATCAGTGAACTCGTCATTGAGTGTCTGCACGTAGCGGTTTGCCTGCGCGATCACATCTTGCAGGTGCCGGCGGGTGCGGTTGTGCCAGCCAACCGGGGTTTTCCTGAAGATACTGTGCCAGGGACGGGTGTTGTGCAGAAAGGCCTGCTGCATGCGCTCACGTACCAGTCCCGGTGCATAATTCGCCGCAATCCTCTTTATGACCCGTGCTGCCGCAATGCGGCGCAGTCTGAAATGCAGGAAACCGAATAAGCCGGCAGCCAATGCCAGGACAATGACTGTCCAGGCAACATTGTTGGTTGACCCGTGCCACCATCCGGGGCTGGTCCACTTAAGGCCATCCCAGAAACCCAGCATGTTGGTGATTCCTATGCTGGCCAGCAGGAAAGTGGCCGCGAGAAAGGCATCGCCCCACAGCACCAGCTTGCGCCAGTGTGTTTTGTATTCGCGCAGGCGCGGAATGACTTCTTCCTGGATGTTATCTGCCAGTTTTTCCAGGGTTCCGGTAATGCGGTAACCACGTTCAACGCCGACGGTTTGTATTCGCTGGTGGATTTCCGCCAGGTCGTGATCACGCTTGTGTTCATACCGGTTGCGCAGCGCCTCGTCCTCGATGGGAACGGCCGCCTCAGCGTTATAGATGCAATAGAAACGGCCAGCCGTCAGCCCTTCCTGTGCCAGTGCCCTTTGCCAGGCACCCACCACTTCCTCGGGATTGTCATCCCGTGCCGTCGTGTCCATCTGGTTCAGAACGAATACGAATTTTGTTGCATCCGGGCGGTGAATGGTCTGCCCGACGAGGTGTGCGAGCGTATCACGCATCGCCCCCGGTTCCGGGTGCCGTGCATCAAAGAAGACCAGCACCAGGTCAGACAGGTCGATGATGTGATCGGTCAGACGCAGTGTCGCATCCCGCTGTGAATCGGCATCGAAACCGGGTGAGTCAATGATGATGCGGCCGCGCAGACGCTCGCTGGGGCAGGTCTTCAACTGCAGATAGGTATCGACGCGGCGCCCTTCTCCCGGCGCGACTTTTTCCAGCTCATTGCTGATTTGGTAAAACGGGAAGCGCGGGTCTGCATCCAGTGCAGTGCCGGGCAGCGCCTGTGATCCGTGCCCGGCGCCATAGCAAACCACGGTAAACTTGTCGTCGACCGCCTGGTTGCCGGTGTTTTGCAGATGCTGTCCGAGAAAATGGTTGATAAAGGTTGATTTGCCCGCCGAGAACGTACCGAGCACCGAGATCATCGGCCACCAGGAAATCTGGGTGGCAAATGACTGATCCTCATCCAGCAGGCCGATGGAACGGCCCACCTGGTCGAGTTGCCGGTAACTCTGGACCGCATCCACCAGCACCGGGTTTTCTTTCTTCAGGTGCTGCTCGAGGCTCTTCAGCCGTTGTTTGATCGATTTTGCTGCGCCCGGCATGAACATATTCCTGCTGCCTGTTCTTTATTATTATCAGGTATACAAGGCTTACGTGATAATCACAACCCTGCCCGAGAATTTCCTGCTGCCATACGAATCCCCGTCAAAAGGGGAACATGCGCATCGGCCTGGCTGTGTCGCGCATGGTGTGGTTCATGTTCGACATGTCGTTGCGCATGTGATAAATCGGCACCGTCATCACACCCACGCTCTTGTTGATGTTGCCTATGTGGGTCACCATGTGCTTCATATTCGCGGCGCCATCATTGGCGTCGACGGCGATCGTCCCGAGGTTGTCAGAAATCAGGGTGACGTTGCGAGATACGGTATTCATATCGGTTGCCACCTCGTTCATTGCGCTAACGACCGTTTCCATGCTGTCGGCCAATCGACTGACGTCGTTGGTCAGGGTATAAATCAGGAAAAAACCATATGCAGCCAGGACGATAAATGCCAGCAGCGAAGGATAAACGACAAGCTCCCAGCGACGTGCACTGGCCTCGAAGGAATTGGCGAACTTGTCCATGCAAGCGGCCATATCCTGAGACTGTGCTATCTCAACTGTCCCGGCCGGCGTCCTGGAATCAGAGATAAAACCTTTATATTCGGTCACTTGCAGGATTCCTCCAGAGGAAGGTGGACTTGGATCGCCACAGTATATCCAAGTCCGCCTGAAATGACTCCATTGACATTTGCGCCAGGGTTAGGCTCAGAACGCGCCTTCAGCTCCCCGCTTCATGATGTCCAGGATGGTTTTCTTGATTGAGTTCGCCTCGTCAAAGAGTTCCGGTGGCAGGGTCTCGCCACCGTGAATCATCATGTCCATGTTGAGCGAGTAGATCCAGAGCTTTCCTTCCTGGTCTTCAACCAGCGATATCCGGCAAGGCAAATAGGCGGAATAGGCATCCGAGTAATTGATCATCTTTGCTGCCGTCAAGGGGTTGCAGAACATGTAGATCTTCCAGAAACGCTGGTCCTCACCGGTCATGGCGGCAACCTGCTCCGATAGTGGCAGTTCACCAACATTCTTGATGTTGTGCTCGTTCGCAACGAAGCGCATTGTGTCCTCGACATCCTCGATGGTGAGCCCTTCGGCAACCGGGATCTTCCACACCGTTGCCTCAGCGGCGTTACCGGTGGCAAGCAGACCCTTGGTCATTTCCATATAGACTTCGGGTGCTTTTTCATCAAATGAGCTGAGGTTTTGCAGATCCTTGATATTCTGCAGCCCGAAGTTGTAGGTTATGGCCAGCCAGATGATACCCGCGACACAGGCCAGGCCTATCAGTGCAAGCAAATTCCAGATCAGTTTCAGCATGTTTCTCTCCGTTTCCTGGTTACTGACATTTCGTTATTGATTCGCAGCACTGCGCGCGTCTGCGATCTTCTGTTCAAGGTCATCTGCGTTAGCGCCGTTCAGTCCGCGAATAACCGCAATCAGCTCCTCGGCCTGCTCCAGCAATCCCTGTTCCACGAGTCTCACACCCGCCGCATAGTAGGCAGTAGCTGCCTGATCCCATTTGCCCTGGGAAAAGTACATGTTGCCAAGCTCTCCGTAGCCATCAGGATTATCAGGTTCCAGCCGGGTAAGCGCCAGGTACTTCGATTCAGCAGTGTCGTACTCCCGCAACCAGTATGCTTCCCGCGCATCTGCGAGTAGCTGATATGGCTTTTCCTTCGGCCTGGAAACGGGTTCGACGGCCCCGGTATCTTCCTGAAACGCGCCTTCAGATTCCGGGGATGGTTCAGCGGGTTCTATGTCCCCGGGAACGCCGGCAGGCATCACTTCGGGTACAGACGCATCAGCTGCAGTTGCTGCTGTTGATTCATCCTCCGGGGGCACATCAACCGCCGATGGTTCCCCTTCCGGCTGTTGCCCGGTTTCCCCGGGAAGTGGAACGACGGTATCAGTCGCAGGCGCCTGGTCCGTACTCTCTGCCGCCTCTTCCGACTTGAGGGATGGCGCTTCTGTTTCGCTGCCAGGAGAAGACGGCAATGAATCTACATCAGCTGGCTCCTGGATAGTCACGTCGGTGTCTGCAGGACCGGGGTGCACCACCTCATCAGCTACGTCGGCACCTTCCACCGGGCTACCACCTGCGTCGGTTACATCCGTGCTCGCGGTTGCGGCGTCCTGCATCGCAGTCTGGCCCTGCTCATCCGCGGTTGCTGGAGCTGGTGCCTCCGCCTCTGTCTCAACCACGTCACGATCAACCTGCCCGGTCGTGGATTCTTTCTGCTGTTCCGACAGTTTTCCGATATCGAGAAAAGCCGGCAGATCGTATTCTGGAAACAACTCACCCCGGTATATCAAGCCGATGGCAAGCAACAACACGACGGCAATCGCAAAGCCATGACTAAG
>JASFOC010000234.1:0-4881 GCA_050116715.1 Gammaproteobacteria bacterium | reverse complement strand
GCAGCAGGCGCATCGGCCTGGCTGTCATTCACCTCGTCCCTGCTGTCGACCAGGTAGCCGATGGCCTGCGTCACCGGGACCACGGCATCGACGGGCGCAATCGGACCGGACAGGTAACCGTCGCGGAAGACTTCCACATCCATGACGGCCTTGTCGGTTTCCACGGTGGCGACGATATCGCCGCGTGACACCTTGTCGCCAATCTTCTTTTCCCAGCTGACCATGACACCTTCAGTCATGGTGTCGGAGAGCTGGGGCATCTTGATTACGTAGGGTTCAGACATAGTTATCCCGGTGGTAGAGGATTACCGCCACAGGAAAGGGAGTTGCCAGTATTCCTGCAAGCCCCCGCTGGTCCCTGTGGCAAAGGGTTAGCGTTGCACAGGCCTATACGTCGAACATCTTGCGCACGGCCGCAACCACGTCCTGCGGGTTCGGCAGGGCCGCCTTTTCAAGGCTGTGGTTATAGGGAATCGGGACATTCAGCGCCGACACCCTGAGCGGCGCGGCGTCCAGTTCGAAGAAACATTCCTCGTTGATGATCGCCATGACTTCCGCGCCCACGCCGACGGCAGGCTCCGCCTCCTCGACGATCACGGCACGGTGGGTCCTGCTGACCGAGTCGCGGATGCCGGCGCGGTCCAGCGGGCTGAGCGCGAACAGGTCGACGACCTCGGCCTCGATGCCAAGCTTTGCCAGCTCACCGGCCGCCTGCAGGCACCAGTGTACGGAGATATTGTAGCCGAACAGGGTCACATCGCGGCCCGGCCGCACGACCTCGGAACCTTCCAGCGGATGGAAATACTCCTCGTCCGGGACCTCACCCTTCATGTTGTACATCAGTTCATGTTCATTGATGAACACCGGGTCGTTGCAGCGCACCGCGGATTTCAGCATGCCGTAGGCCTGGCGCGGATTCGAAGGCGTCACCACGCGCAGGCCGGCAATCCCCATGAATACCTTTTCCATGCGCGCCGAGTGCTGCGAGCCGAGCTGGTGAGCAGTGCCGCCGGGCGAACGAATCACCACCGGGGCTTCGAGTTGCCCGCCGGACATGTAGCGCACCTTGGCCGCGGTGTTGAATATCTGGTCCATCGCCAGCCAGGCGAAGTTCACCGACATGATCTCGATGATCGGCCGCACGCCCAGGAAGGAGGCGCCGATGCCCAGTCCGGTATAGCCGTTTTCCGAGATGGGCGTATCGATGACCCGCGCCTCGCCGTACTTCTTGTACAGGCCGGAAGTCGCCTTGTAGGTGCCGCCGGCAACACCGATATCCTCGCCCATGACGATGACCATCGGGTCATTGGCGAGTTCTTCATCGTGGGCGCGGCGCAGGGCCTCCCAGTACATCATTTCACTCATGACGCCACCCCGCCCCTGACCCAGGGGTCATTCTCGGCCAGCACGTATTTTTCCACCTCGGCAACATCCGGTTCGGGCGACTCCGCCGCAAAGCGGATCACTTCACCCTCGATCTCGTCCAGCACCTCGGTATCCATCTCCTTGAACTCGTTCAGCGTCAGCTTGCCGTCCTTGATGAGGCGGTCGCGCAGCATGATGACCGGATCGCGGCCACTCCACATGCGTTCCTCCTTCTTGGCACGATAGGCATTCGAGTCGGACATGGAATGCCCGCGGTAGCGGTAGGTCATCAGTTCCAGGAAGTACGGCCCCTTGCCGGAACGCACGTGCCTGATGGCTTTGGTCGCGGCCTTGTAGACCAGTTCGACATCCTGGCCGTCTTCCTGGGCCGAGGGGATGTTGTAGCCGGAAACCCGCTTGTACTGGTCGAGCACCGCGGTGGAACGGTCGATACGCGTGCCGATGCCGTAGAGATTGTTCTCGCACACATACAGCACCGGCAGGTTCCAGAGCTTGGCCATGTTGAGCGACTCGTGGAAGGTACCCTGGTTGTTGGCCGCATCGCCCAGGAAACAGATGCAGATTTCGTCGCCGCCCTGCATCTGGATGCCCTTGGCAATCCCGGCGGCCAGCGGGAACGGCCCGCCGACCAGCGCGTAGCCGCCCATGAAACGGTGCTTCACGTCGAAGATGTGCATGGACCCGCCACGTCCCTTGCTGACACCGGTTTCCTTGGCGAACAGCTCTGCCATGACTTCTTTCGGGTCGGAGCCGGACTTGATGGCATGGACATGGTCGCGGTAGCTGGTGATCACGTAATCGTGTCCCACCCGCGCGGCCTCCAGCACACCGAAGGCACAGGCCTCCTCGCCGGGATACAGGTGCAGGAAGCCGCCTATGTTGCGCTCTACGTAGGCCTCGTAGCAGCGCTCTTCAAAGCGACGCGCAAACAGCATTTCGCGCAACAGGCGTTTTTTATCGGCGTCTTTCATAAGATTCCAGGTCGTTGGCTATGCGGGCATAGACAGTTGATCTCCACGGAGTCCCTGGCCGCGCCCGGGACCGGGCCTGAATGCCGCCAGGATTCGCCATCTCCCTGAAATATCTGGGAAACAGCGGTATCCGAATTATGACAAGCGCGCTATGATCTGTGTTTTGCGGCAACAGGTCAAGGCAAAAAGCATGCAGATCCCCTATCGACACTCAGAAAAAATCAAGATAAATCAACATACAAAAACCCCTACTGCAGCAAGGATCGAGGCATTCCCCGCGGCAATTTGCATACTGCCGGAGAAGCCCGGCGCGGCCGACTGGACGCAACTACCCTGTGCTGACATCCTCAAACCCCGGTTCCAGCAACTGCTTCGCCGTGACAAGCAAGCCAGCCGGCTGGCCACTGATCTGCCCAACAAGATCGCCACCCACGTCATCGTGCAAACCCTGGACCCCGGGGCCAGTACCTTTGAACTGCTGACCCGCGGGCGGGAAATTGCCGCTGTGCTGCGCACCCGTGACCCGGCAAGTATTTCGCTGCAGTTCGCCGGGTTTGACCCGGACACAACACCGCGGCTGGTGGAGGCCCTGGTCACCGCGCTGCTGGCTGCAGCCTGCCCCATGCCGAGCTTCAAGTCGGAGCCAGCCAAACCCGCGGCGCTGAAACGCATCGATATCTACGGCCTGGTGACGCATCAGGACCTGGCACAGGTGCAGGCCGAGGCAATCGGCAATCACCTGGCACGCTGGCTGTCCGCACTGCCCGGCAACGAACTCACACCGGGGCATTACCGTAAATTCGTTACCCGGCTCGCCAGGGCAGAGGGCTGGGAGATGTCGTTCCTGAATACCCGCACCCTGGCACGCAGGCAGGCAGGCGCCTTCCTGGCCGTCACCCAGGGCAGCCCGGTCGACGATGCCGGCATCGTCCATCTACGCTACAGGCCGGCAAAGACCCGCGGCGGGACACTGGCCCTGGTCGGCAAGGGCATCTGCTTCGATACCGGCGGCGTCAACGTGAAACCGGCGAAATACATGAACGGCATGCATGAGGACATGCAGGGCAGCGCCGTGGCACTGGGAACACTGCTGGCCCTGTCCAGCCTCAAGGTGCAGTACCCGGTCGACTGCTGGCTGGCGCTGGCGCAGAACCACGTCGGCAGCCGCGCCTACAAGCCAAACGATGTCGTCACCGCCTGCAACGGCACAACCATCGAGGTGAAGCACACCGATGCCGAGGGACGCATGGTGCTGGCCGACACCCTGGCGCTGGCAGGCAAGGAAAAACCGCAGCTCATGATCGACTACGCCACCCTGACCGGCGCCTGTGTCTACGCGTTATCCTCGCGTTACAGCGGTGCATTCAGCAATCGCGATTCCCTTCACGCCAGCCTGACGGCAGCAGGACGTGACAGCGGCGAACGCGTCTGGCCATTCCCGCTGGACAAGGACTTTGACGATTCGCTGAAATCGGATATTGCCGACACCCTGCAGTGCAGTCTGGAGAGCGAAGCCGACCATATCCTGGCAACGCGCTTCCTGAACCGCTTCGTCGATGCAAAAATCAACTGGGTGCACGTTGACCTGGCCGCCAGCAACCACAAGGGCGGGCTTGGCCACATCCCGACGGACACCACCGGCTTCGGTGTCCGCTACACCCTGAACCTGCTGCTGCAGCAGTCCATCCTGGACAAGACATGGAACTGACGCTGACCCGTCCCGATGACTGGCACCTGCACGTGCGCGACACTGCTGTGCTGCGCGACGTACTGGCGCATACGGCAAGGCAATTCGCCCGGGCCATCATCATGCCGAATTTGCAGCCCCCGGTCACGACAACCGCGCAGGCACTGGCCTACCGTGAACGCATCCTGGCCGCACTGCCCGCCGGCAGCGGCTTCCAGCCGTTGATGACACTGTACCTGACCGACAGGACATCGGCAGCGGACATCAGCGAGGCCGCTGCCAGCGGCCTGGTCCATGCGGTCAAGCTCTACCCTGCCGGTGCGACCACCCATTCCGATGCCGGTGTTACCGATATAAGCAACACCTACCCGGCACTGGAAGCGATGCAGGAACACGGCATGCCGCTGCTGGTACACGCAGAGGTCACCGATCCGGAGGTCGACGTATTCGATCGGGAGCGGGTCTTCATCAACCGCGTGCTGGAACCGCTTGCAGTGCGCTACCCCGGCCTCAGGATTGTGCTGGAGCATGTCACCACCCGCGAAGGCATCTTTTTCGTCGAGTCAGCCCCGGACACGGTCGCGGCCACCATTACCGCGCATCACCTGCTGCTGAACCGCAACGCGATGTTCCGCGGCGGTCTGCGACCGCACGCCTACTGCCTGCCGGTATTGAAACGCGAGACCCACCGCGAGGCCCTGCTGGAAGCCGCCACCAGCGGCAACCGCAAGTTCTTCCTCGGCACCGACAGCGCACCGCATGCGCGCGAGCGCAAGGAAGCTGCCTGCGGCTGTGCCGGCATTTACACGGCGCATGCCGCACTGGAACTCTACGCAC
>JASFOC010000233.1:0-4888 GCA_050116715.1 Gammaproteobacteria bacterium | reverse complement strand
TATCCTGCTGCTGTCGTGCAGCAGGTGGCTTGTGGCCGCTGAGGCAGCCACGCCCCCGGGAGATGCACCGGCATTCCCGCAGGAAACGCACCTGAAAAACATCCGCCAGCTGACATTCGGTGGCCAGAATGCGGAGGCCTACTTTTCCCGTGACGGCACGGAACTGATCTTCCAGTCCACGCGCGAGGACATGGAATGCGATGCCATCTTTCGCATGAACACTGACGGCAGCAATGTGCGGCAGCTCTCTTCCGGCAAGGGTGTGACGACCTGTGCCTTTATTGCGCCCGACAACGGTTCCATTATCTACGCCTCCACCCACCTGCGGCAGGGACGCTGCCCGCCGAAGCCGGATCATTCACAGGGCTATGTCTGGCCCCTGTACGAAGACTACGATATTTTCAGCGCCGGGCCGGCAGGTGAAGACCCGGTGCGGCTGACAGATACCGCGGGTTATGATGCAGAGGCCGTGTATTCACCCCGGGGCGACCGGATCGTATTCACGTCGGTGCGCAATGGCGACCTGGACCTGTACCTGATGAACCCGGATGGCAGCGGGGTGGAGCAGCTGACCTTTGCCGCCGGTTATGACGGCGGTGCGTTTTTCTCGCTGGATGGTGAGTGGATTGTGTGGCGTGCCTCCCGGCCGCAGGGCGAGGCGCTTGCGGAATACCGGGCGCTGCTGGACAAGGGCCTGGTCCGGCCCGGCAGGCTCGAGCTGTACATCATGAATCTCAAGGAACGCAAACCGCTACGGATCACCGCGAACGGGGCCGCGAACTTCGGTCCCTACTGGCATCCTGACGGGCGCCATATAATTTTCTCGTCCAACATGCATGACCCGCAAGGGAGAAACTTCGACCTTTACCTGATCGATATCGAGACCCGTGACATCGAACGAATCACGTATTATGACGGTTTTGACGGCTTTCCGATGTTCTCCCATGACGGCAAGCAGCTGGTGTTTGCCTCCAACCGGTTTGGCAAGGAAACAGGGGAAACCAATGTCTTTATCGCCGACTGGCAATAAACCCCGGATGCCGGGACGTGCTGGCCCCGTCCGGTCTGTACTGCTGGTGTTGCTCCTGATGGCGGGCTGTACGCCCATGGCGCAGCATGGTCAGGGTACTGCCGCAACCGCACATCGGCACGCGGCAGCCGGGCCTGCAACAAGCCCGGTGCAGCAAACGCCCGCACTGGACCTGCGGGAGGCCCTGGACCTGGAAGGCATCATCCCGAAGCTGGCGGACAAACGTGTTGTGTTCATCGGCGAGCGTCACGATCGCTATGAGCATCACCTGGTGCAGCTAGAGATTATCCGCCGCCTGCATGCCATCCACCCGCGGCTGGCAATCGGCATGGAGATGTTCCAGCAGCCGTTTCAGGATGTTCTCGATGACTACATCGCGGGCACCCTGAGCGAGCAGGAAATGCTGCGCCGCAGCGAATACTACCAGCGCTGGCGGTTTGATTTCCGCCTGTATGCGCCGATCCTGCGCTACGCACGTGCGAATCAACTGCCGGTGATCGCCCTGAACCTGCCGGCCGAACTCACGCAAAAGGTGGGGCGCAACGGCCTTGATGGCCTTACTGTAGAAGAGCAGGCGCAATTGCCCGCGGAAATTGACCGCTCCGATAGCGCCTACGCGCAGCAGCTCAGGGACGTCTTCGCGCAGCACCCGGGCAACGATCGCAGCTTCGACAACTTTCTCGAAGTGCAGCTGCTCTGGGATGAGGGGATGGCGCAACAGGCAGCGGACTACCTCGCCAGCCACCCGGACTACTACATGGTGATTCTGGCCGGCAGCGGGCATATTGCCAGGGGCAGTGGCATTCCCCGGCGGCTGGCGCGCCGCCTGCCGGCAAGCAGCGCCATCGTCCTCAATGGCTGGGAGGGTGCCCTCGAGCCTGGCCTGGCTGACTTTATCCTGCTGCCGGAACCCCGCGCGCTGCCGCCGTCCGGAAGATTCGGCTTGCTGCTGGAGACGCAGAATCCTGTGCCGGTGGTCGAGGCCTGCATACCCGACAGTCCCTGTACGCGTGCCGGTCTGCAGCAGGGCGACCGGTTCCTGTCCATTGATGGTGCGCCCATCGAGGACATCACGGACCTGCGGCTGGCCATGTGGGACAAACTGCCGGGCGATACCGTGACACTCGAGGTAAGCCGCAAGCGCTGGTTCTCGGCGCCGCAGGTGCTGAGTTATTCCATCGAGCTGCGCTAGTCGTCAGATTGCACCCGTCGGTCGGGTGTCAACAAGACCGGTAGTCGGGCGGTTAGTAAAAGTCGTTACACAAACATGGTCGTGCTGACATCACAGGCGGGCAGCACCGCCTGCAGTGCCGCTGCACCTTGCCGGGTGACCCGGGTGTTCCAGAGTATCACTTCCTTCAGGTGCTTTAATGATTTGAGGTGTTCCAGGCCGGCATCACCGATTGCGGTATCCCACAGGATCAGGGTCTCGAGCTTGTCCAGGCTGCGCAAGTGCGCAAGGCCGGCATCGGTGATCATGGTGCGCGTCAGGTAGAGTCCCCTGAGCTGCGCCAGTCGACCGACTTCGACCAGTCCCGCGTCGGTGATGCGCGTGCCCTTGAGGTCGAGGATCTCCAGCCTGGGCAGGCCGGTCAGGCGCTTCAGGCCCGCGTCGGTGATATCCGAGTGGTCCAGGTGCAGTTCCTGCAGGTGGGACAATGACTGCAGGTGGGCCAGTCCCGCGTCGCCGACCCGGGTCTCCGCGAGCGACAGAAAGCGCAGGTCATTCAGGCTGGAAAGCAGGTTTCCGAGTTCCCGGTCGCTGATCCGGGTCGACAGGAGATCCAGCTTCTGGCCGGTTTGCAGGCGCGGCCATTCGAGTATTGTCTCGAGCAGCTGCAGCACGTCCTCGGCCGAGCGGTTGACCTCCGCCAGCTGCTGGCCGATTTCGCTGCCGGGTGTGTCTGGCGACGTGGCCGATGCCCTGAGGGTGGCGCTGGCATCTGCGATCTGTGCCAGAGAGATGCTGACCTCCCGGCCCAGGTTCGAGAGGAACTTGTCCTTGGCGTCATTGAGTGCCTGCAGTTCCGTGCGTGCCTGCTCCAGTGCTGCGAGGTGTTCCCGCTGCTGCAGGATGAGTCCCTGGATGCGCAGGTGGGTCGCCACGCGGGCGTGTACCTCGGGCTGCTTGACCGGCTTGGTGATGTAATCAACGGCGCCGGCCTCGAAGCCGCGCGCCAGGTCATCGACATCGGTCCTGGCGGTGACGAAGATGACCGGGATTTCCCTGAGGGCCTTGTCCTGCTTGAAACGGCGGCATGTTTCGAAGCCGTCCATCCCGGGCATCATCACGTCCAGCAGCACCAGGTCCGGCAGCACGGAGGTTGCAATTTCCAGGGCCTTCGGGCCACTGGTGGCGAAGTATATCCGGTGGCCGGGTGGCGCCAGCATTTCCCGCAGCAGGTCAAGGTTGGCGGCCTTGTCATCGACAATCAGGAGTTTTGCCTGGGTTGATCCGGCATCATGGGGCATGGTTTTTGTCCTCTGTTGGTAACATGCGGCCGCCGCTTAAACAGCAGCGGCAGCTTAACAAACCGGACCCACCCGGAGAAGCCGCCACGTCATAGACCGGTCTTGCCTGCCGCGGGCCTGTATCGCTGCTGTCCGCGTGGTATAAGATGATGGCGTTAATCATTGCGGGATCACTGCCGGTTCCCGTATTCAGGGTCGGGAAAACCGGGGATTTCAAATGGGAAGGTTGCGCAATGTCATCATGCTGCTGCTGATCGCGGCACTGCTGCTGGTGATGCTCGCCTGGGACCTCAACCTGCCGGCAGGGGTCGTTCATGGCATACCTTATGTCGTGCTTATCTCCGTCAGCTACTGGCTGCCCTGGCGACTGGCACCGCTGGTGCTTGCCGCTGTCGGGACCCTGCTCATGATTGTAGGGTACCTCTATTCGGATACCGGTTTCGACTCCACGACCGTGCTGCTTAATATCAGTCTGGAAGGGGCCGTGCTCTGGGTAACTGCCTACCTGGTGCTGCGCTACCGGGCCTCCACGCGTTCGCTGGAAGACCGTGAACAGCGCCTGCGTGCGCTGGTGTCGACCGCAGTTGACGGTGTCATGATCATCGATGCCAGTGGCACCGTGCAGGAATACAACCCGGCCTGCGAGCGCCTGTTCGGTTACCGCGCGGACGAAGTTGTGGGCAGGAACGTCAAGATGCTCATGCCCTCGCCTTACCAGGAAGAGCATGATGAATACCTGCAACGTTACCGGGCCACGGGAATCAAGCGCATCATCGGCATCGGGCGTGAAGTGGAGGGCCGGCGCAAGGATGGCACGACCTTTCCAATGGAACTCTCCGTCGGCGAGGCGCGGCCGGGCGGGCAGCAGGTTTTTGTCGGTGTCATCCGCGACATTACCGAGCGCAAGCTGGCAGAGCGGTCGCTGCGCATCGCCAAGGAACAGGCCGAGAGTGCCAGCCACGCAAAGTCCCGGTTTCTCGCGAACATGTCCCACGAGATCCGCACCCCGATGAACGCGGTGCTGGGTTATACCCAGCTTCTCGAGACCGATCTGGAGCTACCGGAGAAATACCGCCGCCCCCTGAAGGCAATCCATTCTGCGGGCAACCACCTGATCAGTCTTATTGACGATATCCTGGACCTCTCCAAGATCGAGGCCGGTGCCATGGAACTGGACACCCGTGATTTCGACCTGGGTGACCTGACAGAGGATATCTCCGGGATATTCGCGATACGCTGTGAGCAGAAGGGACTGCGCTGGCGGGTGGACGTGCGCATCGGTGAACACGCGGTCCATGCCGATGATCGCAAGCTGCGCCAGATCCTGATCAACCTGCTGGGCAATTCCGTGAAGTTCACCGACCGGGGGCAGGTCAGCCTCACGGT
>JASFOC010000232.1:0-4888 GCA_050116715.1 Gammaproteobacteria bacterium | reverse complement strand
CGGTTTCCGGGACGCCTTATATCGGTGCCGACCAGTACGCGGCGGCCTGTCCGGCGACCCCGGCGGATACCGCCAGCCCGGACTTTCCACAGCCGCTGGAGCGCACACCCTGGCAACAATTCAGTGTTTCCTCGCCCTCCGGCGGGGCGCAGGGTGCACTCGGTTCCAGCGGTGTTACCGGCAGTAGTTACGAACAGGGTCATATCACCGGTCCGTTCGGTATGGCGCCCGGCAAGGTTACCGGTACCGAAGAGGCACGTTTCGGGCGCGAGACACTCCAGGCGGGCGATATGCGTCCGCAGGCCGCCGCCGAGGTAGAGGGCCGCGTCAAGTCGCGGATCACGGGTGAAGGCCAGGATGCCGGTCTGAAGATCACCGGTGACGACTGGGATCGCGGCAACAACATTACCGGCACCGAGGGGACTTCGGCGAAGCGCCGCAATCCGACCCGGCGCAGTACGTCCGCCGCCTCCATGGCCGTTGATCCCAAGCGCAACGAAGACATGCCATTGCCGGTGAGCAAGGTGACCGGCGGCAGCGGCAACACCGAACGGGGTTCGCTGGTGACCTATTCAGGAGGTGCCCGCGGTTAAGTCCGTGGCTGAATCGTCATGCTGAGTGCACGCAACAGGCATAACCGCAGCAGCGCGTCGAACCCGGCGCCGACACGGCTGGGTCGTCCGGGTGACCGGACAGTCCAGTCGCCGCCGGTCGCCGGCGTGCGGTCCACGGCTGCCGGCAGTACACGCATGCACCCGCTGACCAACAGCGAAGAAAACGCACACCTCTATGCCTACGAAAGCAGGGTTAAAAAGTCGTTCGATGCCATCGTGCCGGCCCTGAAACAGATATCAGCCCTGCAGCACGAGTCGGATTTCGAACAGCGGGCACAGCAGCTTGCGCGTGCCCGGCTTGGCTTCGAACTGCCGGCAGTACTGCTCGACGACGCCTGGGTGACGCAGCTGGACATGCGCAGCCTGTTTGCCTGGTGCCTGTTCGAAACCTATCGGCGCTTTTGTGACGACGCGGTTTCGCACGACCCCCTTGGCGACAAGGACGAGGCTGCATTCCAGCCGTTCCTGCAGGAATGCGGTTTCCACACCCTGGATGTATCACCCTGCGCGGATGGCCGCCTGGCGCATGTGCTTCGTTATGTGCTGCGCCTGCCGTACAAGGCGGTGCGCCGCCGCTCCTACGCGGGTGCCATGTTCGACATCGACGACAGCCTCGGCAAGTGGGTGAAAACAGAGCTGTTGCGTTTCCGTGAAGGCAAGCCGAACACGGCCGATGAGCCGACACGCTATCTGAAGGTGGTTGTCTATCATCACAGCTCGATCGATCCCCGGCACCAGGGCTGTGCCGCGCACGGGTCGGATACCCGCAAGGCAGCGGAGCGCGGTCGCGAACGTTTACTGGGCTTCCAGCAGGCAGTGCAGAACACGCACTGCTGCGGTGCGTCGATTGACTACCTGCTGATCGGTATGGATACCGATACCGACGGCATACGCATACATACGCCGGGCGCCAGCGGCGATATTGACCTGGAGAACCCGATCGACAGCCTGGAGGTCTACGCAGCCACCGCGCGTATGAGTCCCTCCCAGGCGGACGCATGGATCGCAGCGCACATCGAAAAGAAGGGCGGCCCGTGCCTGGGCAGCGGCATGGCACGTTTTATTGCCTACCTGCTGACCAATAACCTGTCGCAGGTCGAGTATGTGCGCAGTTACTACGGCGGGCACTACAGCGATATCGGCCATGCCGAGCGCTTTATCGGTGCCGGAATAGGCTTCGAGGAGGTGCAGTTGCGCAACCTGACCTTTTTCGCCTACCTCAACACCGTGGAAGAGGCCGCCAGCGACCTGGATGTCGGCATCAGTATCTTCAGCGGGCTGAATGTCGCGCACGGCCTGCCGGTGCCGGTCGTGGTGCGCTACGACTACCACGGTAACGTGCCGGGCGCGCGTGAACGCGCCGAAGCGCACTGTCACCGCGTGTCGACTGCATTGCATGGACGTTACCGCGAATTGAGCGAGCGTGGATTGCTGCATACCCTGCAGGTCGTGCGCGATATCAACGCGGCCGGGCATATCGAGATTCTGGATTGTTCTGTGAAAACCGCTGCAGCGGCGGGAGCGCACTGATGAAAATCTGTCAGGTTGAAAAGCCACTGGTTGCAACCAACCGCATTCCCGGCCTGGAACACAGGCACATGCAGGTGGTGCGTGACGGGAGTTCGCGGCTGGTCGCGGTTGATGCAGTCGGTTGCATACCCGGCGACTGGGTGATCTGCGTGGGCAGTTCGGCTGCGCGCGAGGCCGCCGGCAGCAAGGAGTACCCGAGCGATCTGACGATCGTCGGCATCATTGACCAGTGGGATCCCGAAGAGGAGCAGGGCTGATGGATATTTTACAGGTCCAGTCCGCACTGGTGTGCACGCGCCGTATCGGCGGATTACAGCAGGTCGGCCTGCGGGTTTTGCGCGATGCCGCGGGTCGCCGGCATGTAGCGGTTGATCCGGTTGGTGCCCGCGCTGGCAACTGGGTATTTACGCTCAGTGGTTCGGCAGCACGCTATGCGGCAGGTGACTACGGGATCCTCACCGATCTGACGATCGGCGGCATTATCGACTTCTGGGAGCCTGGCGAGGAAAAGTCGACCGGTACAGCAGCACGAAGCAGTAAATCGTTGTAAAAATTGTTTGAGTAACAGTGACGTATTATCAAAACAGGAGACAGTAAAATGGCAAGCGAAAACTATGGTATAGCACTGGGTATGATCGAGACCCGTGGACTGGTGCCTGCGATTGAAGCGGCTGACGCGATGACCAAGGCAGCAGAGGTCCGCCTGATCGGCCGTGAATTTGTCGGCGGCGGTTATGTAACCGTTCTGGTTCGCGGTGAGACAGGTGCTGTGAATGCCGCGGTGCGCGCCGGCGCTGACGCATGCGAGCGCGTCGGTGACGGACTCGTGGCAGCGCACATCATTGCCCGTCCCCACCGTGAGGTGGAACCGGTTCTGCCCACTGGGGGTAGTTCCGAATCCGCAGCCGCTGCCTGATCGCAGCGGTTTCGCATACAACTTAACTGAGAGCAGGAGATACAGGCCATGGCCAATGAACAGTATGGTATTGCCCTGGGCATGATAGAAACGCGCGGCTTGGTGCCCGCTATTGAAGCGGCGGATGCGATGACCAAGGCTGCGGAGGTGCGGCTGATCGGACGCGAGTTCGTGGGCGGTGGCTATGTCACTGTCCTCGTTCGCGGCGAAACCGGTGCAGTCAACGCGGCGGTGCGTGCCGGTGCGGATGCCTGTGAAAGAGTTGGCGATGGGCTGGTCGCAGCACATATCATTGCCCGCCCGCATCGCGAAGTGGAGCCAGTGCTCAGTGATGCAAGCGGCAATCGTCCGTCACGCAGTTGAATGTCGGGTCTGACTGATTGATCTTTCGTCATGCAGTCTGTAAACGCTGATCAACGCATTCTCGGTTACCTCGGCAGGGCACTTAGTATGGAGCTCTCCGCCGTACAGCTCTATAGCACCCAGGCAAAGCTTGTTGAGAACTGGGGGCTGGCCGAGGTGGCCGGGAAGCTTAGCGCCGAAGCAGGCGAGGAACTGGCGCATGCCGAACGTATCATCAGTCGCATGCTGGCGCTTGGCGTGGCACCGAATGCATCACAATTGCGTCCGGTCCGACTGGGACGCAATCTGCAGGAGTTATTGCAGGCAAATCATGCATTCGAGTCCGAAGTCGTGCGTTTGTATGAGGACGCAATGAAACACAGTGCCAGCGTTGGTGATCATGACAGCCGCCTGTTTTTCGAAGCCCTGCACGCCGAGGAAAGTCAGCATGCCCGGCACATGCTGGATTGGCTGCGGAGGCTGCAGGATGTCAGTACTTCGGTTTCCGGATGAAAACCGGTCAGCATAGGAGAATAGCAATGAGTCAACAGTGGCAGGAACGCGCCCGGCCCGAGCGGCTGGAGAGGCGTTACCAGTTTGTGGATTATGAGAGCTTGCGCGATTTCCTGGAAAGGGCCGCGGCGCTATCGGAACGGGAGGGTTTGTATCCCGACATGGGTTTTGGCCGTGATTACGTCAACATGACAATTCATGGCACTGGCGATGACAATACGCTGGGAGATCAGCAGCGTCGCCTGGCGCGGGAGCTTGATGCACTCGCTACACAAAAAGCCGGGTGAGGTTGCTGTAATGCCCGTCATTGCCCTGGTGGGCAACAAGGGCGGTGCAGGCAAAACCACGCTGGCTGTCAATCTTGCTGCAGGTCTGGCGCAGCATGACAGTGTGGCAGTGATTGACGCGGATCCCCAGGGCTCGGCGCTGCAGTGGAGCGCCATTGCCGCCGATGCCTCTGCGCCACCGGTTGCTGCTGCCGAGGCAAACCTGCAGCGCCAGGCGGATAAACTCCTGCAGCACTACCATTGCGTGGTGATTGACTGTCCTCCATCCGTGCATGCATCCCAGACCGGTGCGGTGCTGGAGTTCGGGGATCTGGCCCTGGTTCCTGTGCAGCCCTCACCGATGGATTTGTGGGCAAGTGTGCACATCGAACAGACGATCGAGGTTGCACAGCAACGCAACCCGTCACTGCGGACATGCCTGGTCATCAACCAGCTGGAGCCGCGCACCACGCTTTCGCGCCTGGTCCGTGAAGCGTTGTCAGAAATCGCCCTGCCGGTGGCAGATACCGCGATAAGACGCCGTGCCGTCTATCGCAGCAGCGCACTGCAGGGCAAGAGCGTATTTGACATGGGTCGCCGTGGTGCGGATGCTGCGGCCGAGATCGATCAACTGATCCAGGAGGTAACAACAGCATGAGCACGACAGACAAAACCCGCGAGCAGCTGGTCGCCTCGATGCGCAAAAC
>JASFOC010000231.1:0-4891 GCA_050116715.1 Gammaproteobacteria bacterium | reverse complement strand
GCACGAATCACCGGTTCGGGACGCGCGGTGTGACCGACCATGTCGGTATTGGCGAAATTGGTCACGATGAAGTCATAGCTGTCGGAATTGATAGCCTGGATCAACTGGTCGGCAACCTTGGCGGCACTCATCTCGGGCTGCAGGTCGTAGGTGGCAACCTGGGGCGAAGGTACAATAACGCGCTCCTCCCCGGGATAGGGTGCCTCGCGACCACCGTTGAAAAAATAGGTCACGTGCGGGTATTTCTCCGTCTCTGCACAATGCAGCTGCCGCAGGCCGGCATCACTGATCACCTGGGCCAGTACCTGGTCGGGTATCTGCGGGGCAAACAGCACCGGGAACGGGAAGGTGGCATCGTATTCGGTCATGCATACGAGGTGGCGGTTGCTGATGTTATCCCGGTCGAAGCCCGTGAAGTTTTCCAGGCCAAGCGCCGCCGACAGTTGCCGCGCCCGGTCACTGCGAAAGTTGAAAAACAGGATGGGTTCTTCCTTGGCAATGCGTTCGTGTCCCGCGATCACGGTGGGCTGGATGAATTCGTCGCCTTCACCGCGGGCATAGGCCTGCTCGATCGCCTCGCGCGGCGTACTCGCCTGCAGGCCCTGGGCACGCACCATGGCATTCCACGCGCGCTGCGTGCGGTCCCAGTGCTGCGCCCGGTCCATGGCGCAGTAACGCCCGCTGACCGTGGCGATGCTGCCCCTGCCGAGCTTCTCCAGGGCTGCCTCGATTGTCGTCAGATAGCCCAGGGCCGCCTTGGGTGCGGTGTCACGCCCGTCCGTGAAGATGTGCAGCACCGGCTCGATATCGGTCTTGCGCAACAGTTCCAGCAGGCCCAGCAAGTGATCGATATGTGAATGGACCCCGCCGTCGGATACCATGCCCGCCAGGTGCAGGCGGCGGGTATCCTGCAGCAGGTCCTGCCATGCAGGGTTGTCCGCAAGCGATCCGTCGTAGAGCGCGTTGGCGATACGTGTCAGTTCCTGTTCCAGCACACGCCCGGAACCCAGCGTCAGGTGACCCACCTCGGAGTTGCCGAACTGCCCGTCCGGCAGCCCGACCGCCCTGCCCGAGGCCTGCAGCACAGAGTGCGGGTTGGTTGCGAAATAGTGATCCAGGTGCGGCGTACGGGCGAGTGCCCAGGCATTGTGCACACGACTCGGATTCAGTCCGAAGCCATCAAAAATGGTCAGCAAGACGGGTCTTTGCTTCACTTGATTTTCCTGATTACAAACAACGGCAGACGCATGCTGGACACCCCGGAGCAAGCTGCAGATTTCGGATCAGCCAATCCTAGCACAGGACCTGCGTGATAAAACCTGTGAAATGACCGGCGCGTCGCCAGCAGCGGCAGGCCCTGCGAACCCGTGGCTGCGCCGGGCGGCATTGACGCAATCCGGCGCTCCCCTCAAGATACGCGGCATGCCTTCAATCCTGGATGCCTGCATTACCCGCCTGGGTGACATTATCCTGGGAAAGGATCAGCAGCTGCGCCTGGCCCTGGCCTGCCTGCTGGCACGCGGACACCTGCTGATAGAGGATCTGCCCGGCGTCGGCAAGACCACCCTGGCGCATGCCCTGTCCCGCGTGCTGGGGCTGCATTACCAGCGCATCCAGTTCACCAGCGACCTGTTACCGACCGACATCCTCGGGGTCTCTATCTACAACCGCGACACTGCGGACTTCCGGTTTCACCCGGGACCGGTGTTCGCCAATATCGTGCTGGCCGATGAAATCAACCGCGCCACGCCCAAAACCCAGAGCGCACTGCTGGAGGCCATGGAAGAATACCAGGTCACCATCGAGGGCGAGAGCCGCCCTCTGCCACAGCCGTTTTTCGTCATTGCCACGCAGAACCCGCTCCACCAGATAGGCACATTCCCGCTGCCGGAGTCGCAGCTGGACCGGTTCCTGATGTGTATCGAGCTCGGCTACCCGGATGCCAGCGCCGAGCGGCAGCTGCTACAGGGCGAGGATCGCCGCGACCTGCTGGCCGGTGTGGCGCCACTTGTTTCCACTGCGCAACTGCTGGAACTGCAGCAGCAGGTGAACACAGTGCATGTCGCAGATGCGCTGCTGGATTACCTGCAGGCCCTGCTGGCATTCAGCCGCCGGTCGCCGCATTTCCAGCACGGACTGTCACCACGTGCCGGCCTCGCGCTGCTGCACAGCGCCCGGGCCTGGGCCTTCCTGCATGACCGTGACCTGGTGCTGCCGGAAGACCTGCAGACCCTGCTGCCGCCGGTGATCAACCATCGCTTGCAACCGTCCGCCACGCCAGACGATGCCCTGTCTGCGAACACACCGGCGGAGGTACTGCTGCAGGCAGTGCCGGTCTAGCCAGCGGCTCCGCGTGCAGTCCCTGACCCTCCGCCAGCGTTTCAGCCCGGGGCGCTTCCTGCGCGGCAGCGGCGTCGAGCCCGCTCCCGTGGTACTGGACCGCTCCCGGATTTATATCCTGCCCACCCTGACGGGGCTGGTGTTCGCCGGGATGCTGGCGCTGATGCTGTTCGGCTCCATCAACTACAACAGCAGCATGGGTCACCTGTTCACTTTTTTGGTGGCCAGCATGGCACTGGTATCGATTCTGCACACTTACCGCAACCTGGCCGGACTGGTGTTCAGCCCCGGCAGGACCCGCCCCGCTTTTGCCGGACAGCGCGCCGGCTACGAACTGCTCATCGAGAATCCCGCTGCGCTGCGCCGCCCCGGCATACAGCTGGAACTGGCAGGCGAGACACCCGTCGAGACCGGTTTTGAGCGCGGGCAAACGCGCGGCGTCATGCTCTGGCGCCGCACCACGCAGCGCGGCGTCCTGCCGCTGGGCCGCTGCACGGTTTCCACCCGCTACCCGCTGGGCCTGTTCCGCGCCTGGGCATTCGTGGAACTGCCGCTGCAATGCAGCGTCTATCCGCGCCCGGGGCCGGCGCGCGTGGCGCCGCAATCGCCTGCCTACAAGCCGCAGCAAAGCGGCGACAAGGGCCGCGGTGTGGACGACTTCGTCGGATTCCGGCCCTGGCGCCCGGGGGACTCGCCACGGCATGTCTTCTGGAAAGCCACAGCGCGCGACCAGACATTGCTGGTCAAGCAGTTTGGCGGCGACCGCGCCGATGAGGTCTGGCTGGACTGGGCAGCACTGCCGGGGCTGGGAACCGAGGCCCGTCTCAGCCAGTTGTGCCGCTGGGTCGTCGATGCCCAGCGCACCCATCAGCCGTTCGGTCTGCGCCTGCCCGGCTGCGAGATTGGCATCGGCAGCGGCGCCCCCCATCGGCAGCGCTGCCTGGAAGCACTTGCCCGCTTTGCGTAGGGCCAGACAGGCGATCCAGCTGCCGGTCCGGACCCGGGGCTGGCTGCTGGCCGCAGTCGTCCTGGTCGTGCTGCCGCATCTGCCACGGCTGCCCTGGTGGCTGGCGATGTTTGCCGCCGCGGCCGCCCTGCTGGCCTTGCTGCTGCTGCGAGAGTCGCCGCGCCAGCTGCCCCGCAGCCTGCTGTTGCTGGCAACGCTTGCCGGCGGCGGTGGCGTCCTGCTGCACTACGACACCTTGCTGGGCAAGAATGCCGGCGTGGCACTGCTGGTCGTCATGCTGCTGCTGAAACTGCTGGAAGTACGCAGCCCGCGGGATGCACGCCTCGCGATCTTCCTGTGCTATTTCCTGGTGATCACCAACTTCCTGTTTACCCAGTCACTGCTGATGGCGGCGTACATGTTCACGGTTACGCTGGTGATTACCGCGGCACTCGCAGCGAGTACGGCGACCGGCACGGCCGCGTCAGCCGGACATTACCTGCGGCTTGCCGCTGTGCTGCTGGCACAGGCGCTGCCACTGATGCTGGTATTGTTCCTGTTTTTCCCACGCATCGAGGGCCCTGTGTGGGGACTGCCGGAAGATGCCTGGGCCGGGATGACGGGGCTCGGTGACAGTATGTCACCCGGCTCGCTCAGCAAACTGGTGCAGTCCGAGGCCCCGGCCTTCCGCGCCAGATTCCATGAACGCACGCCACCGGCGGGGCAACGCTACTGGCGCGGGCCGGTCCTGTGGCAGACCGACGGCCGGAACTGGTCGGCCGGCAACCTGGCACTGCTGCCGCTGCTCACGGACCCTGAATCGCAGGGCAGCGGCACGGCCTATGACTACAGCATCACGCTGGAACCCCACAACAAGCCCTGGCTGCTGGCGCTGGATCTGCCGGTAAAGCTCTCGATACCTGCTATCCACACCCTGGATTTCCAGATGCTGGCGCATCGCCCGGTACGCAAGCGCACCCGCTATGATGGCAGTTCCCGGACCCGCATCGATACCGGACCACTGCACAGCAGGCTGCGGGCGGCAGCGCTGCAACTGCCTGACGGGGTCAGCACGCGGGTGCAGGATCTTGCACGGCGCTGGCGCGAAAGCGCCGCCAGCGACATGGCGGTGGTCCAGCAGGCACTCGCGCATTTTAACCAGCAGGACTTCGTCTATACCCTGGAGCCACCGCTGCTGGGCGCTGATCCGGTCGATGAATTCCTGTTCGTCACGCGCCGCGGCTTCTGTGAGCACTATGCCGCGGCATTTGTCGTGCTGATGCGCAGTGCCGGCATACCCGCTCGCGTGGTTACCGGCTACCAGGGCGGTGAATACAATCCGCTGGGCGACTACTGGCTGATCCGCCAGTCGGACGCACATGCCTGGGCGGAGGTCTGGCTGCCGGACGCTGGCTGGCAGCGCGTTGACCCGACGGCTGCAGTGGCCCCTGAACGCATCGAGCGTTCCCTGGACATGGCTGGCGGCGCAGCCGGCGCAGCAGCAAGCTTCCGGTTGCCCGAGAGCGATCTGCTGGGGCGCAACCTGCGCAAGCTGCGCTATCTGCTGGATGCCATGAACAACCAGTGGCATGAATGGGTGCTGTC
>JASFOC010000230.1:0-4911 GCA_050116715.1 Gammaproteobacteria bacterium | reverse complement strand
CGCCGGCACACTGGACAAGCTGGCCTCGCAGCTTGCCATGATGCTGGCCCTGCGAGCTGGTAAAACCGACATGGCCTTCAATATCGCTGACGATGGCAAGCTCAGGGAATACCGCTTCAAGGTGGTTGGAAAGGAAACGCTGGAACTGCCGGCCGGCACTTTCGACACCGTGAAGATCACCAGGCTGCGCGACAACAACAAACGCGAAACCTATGTATGGTGCGCACCGGAACTCAATTACCTGCCGGTGCGCATCTGGCAGCGGGAAAAGGACGATCGCGAATATCAGAGTGACCTTGCGGAATTCAGTGAATCATTGCGCGTGGCGAACGAATCCGGCTAGGCAGCGGCATTGCATTCAGTCATTCAACCAATGGAGTTCGGAATGAATTTTGAAACATTGCAGGAAGTCGTGGAACAGTGGACACAAGCACACGGTAGCGAATGGAACAAGTTCGAGGTCCTGGCGCGACTGACGGAAGACCTTGGCGAAGTCGCTGCCACGTTGCAGCATGCCGAGGGTCTGCGCAGCGGCAGGGAAAATCTTGCGCTGGCGGATGAAATCGGCGACCTGTTGTTCACCCTGGCTGCATTTGCCAATGTCAACGACCTGCGCCTGAGTGATTGTGTCAACGGCGTCCTGGAAAAATACCAGACCCGCGACAGCACGGAGTGGTAGCCCGCGCGGGCGCTGCAGCCGCGCAGCCAGCCGCTGAGTGTCAGGTCTTTGGCAGGGTGACGCCGCGCTGGCCCTGGTACTTGCCGCCGCGGTCCTTGTAGGAAGTCTCGCAGACTTCGTCGGACTCCAGGAACAGCACCTGTGCCACACCCTCGTTTGCGTAGATCTTGGCGGGCAGCGGCGTGGTGTTGGAAAACTCCAGTGTCACGTGCCCCTCCCACTCGGGCTCGAACGGGGTGACGTTGACAATGATGCCGCAGCGTGCGTAGGTGGATTTGCCCAGGCAGATTGTCAGCACGTTGCGCGGGATCCTGAAGTATTCAACGGTCCGCGCCAGCGCGAACGAGTTTGGCGGGATGATGCAGACATCCGACTTGACGTCGACGAAGCTGTTGGCGTCGAAGTTCTTGGGATCAACGATGGCCGAGTTGATGTTCGTAAATATCTTGAATTCATCGGAACAGCGGATGTCGTAGCCGTAGCTGGAAGTACCATAGGAGACAATGCGGCCATTGCCGTTTTCCCGCACCTGGCCGGACTCGAACGGCTCGATCATACCGTGCTCCTGCGCCATGCGACGAATCCACTTGTCGGACTTGATGGACATTAACAACTACCTTCAGTGAGTTACCCGGGCTTCCGGCAACGCTGCCCCGCCCCCGGAGAGGACCGGGGTGGGGTCGATTCAGGCAGGACTGATTGAAGTCCGCACAGCCTGGCCTCCTCCCGCCAGGAGAAGGGGCGCACTGCCAGAATACCGCGACAGACGCCGGAGCCGGATATCAGTCATTCGAAATGACAATCTGCGGGAAGCGCGCCGCGTAGTCCTTGGACTTCAGCGACAGCTTGGCCGCAGTGCGCCGGGCGATCTCGCGGTAGATCTGGGAAATCCGCGCATCCGGTTCGGCTACCACGGTAGGCTTGCCGCCATCGGTCTCCTCGCGGATGCGCTTGTCCAGCGGCAGGGCGCCGAGAAAGTCGACGTTGTTCTCTTCCGACATGCGTTCACCGCCGCCCTCGCCGAAGATGTGCTCCTCGTGGCCGCAGTTGCTGCAGATGTGGATGCTCATGTTCTCGATAATGCCCAGCACCGGCACCTCGACCTTCTCGAACATCTTCAGGCCCTTGCGGGCATCCAGCAGGGCGATGTCCTGTGGCGTGGTGACGATGACCGCGCCGCTGACCGGCACCTGCTGCGCCAGGGTCAGCTGGATGTCGCCGGTGCCCGGCGGCAGGTCTACGACCAGGTAGTCGAGATCCTTCCAGTTGGTGTCGTTCAGCAACTGCTGCAGCGCCTGGGTGACCATCGGGCCACGCCAGATCATCGGCGTCTCTTCATCGACCAGGAAGCCGATCGACATGGCCTGCAGGTGGTAGCTGTTCATGGGCTCCAGCGACTTGCCATCCAGTGATTCCGGCTTGCCATGTACGCCCAGCATGCGCGGCTGGCTGGGGCCGTAGATATCAGCATCCAGCACGCCCACGTTGGCGCCCTCTGCCGACAGCGCCAGCGCCAGGTTGACGGCCGTGGTCGACTTGCCCACGCCGCCCTTGCCGGAGGCAACGGCTATGATGTTCTTGATGTTCTCGATGTGCTTGACGCCCTTCTGTGCGGCATGTGCTGCAATCTTGCTGCTGACTTCGATATTCGCAGTGCTGATGCCGTCGATGGATTCGACCAGGGCCTTGAGCTTCTCCGCCAGTTCGGGCAGGTAACCGCCGGCCGGGAACCCCAGCACCACCTTGACCGTGGCCGTGTCGCCGTCGACGGCAATTTCCTTGACACTCTTGGTGGAAACCAGGTCGCGCTCCAGATACGGGTCGATATAGGTTGCCAGTTTTTCTTCTACCTGGGCTTGAGTCACATCAGACATTGTTCGCTCCTAAATGGAAACCGGGTACCGGCGGCCTTGCTGCCGGGAAAATTGACCGCGGATTGTACACCAGATCGACGGCAGCGTCGTTACCGCCACCCATGCGGGATACCGCATGAGCGGCAGGGCTATGGCATACTTGGCACCCGAATTATTCACAGTCGTTTCATGGTTTTAATCCGGATACCGGAAATATGAGTCAGGAAATCCGCAAAATACTGGTCACCAGCGCCCTGCCCTACGCCAACGGGCCGATTCACCTCGGGCACCTGGTGGAATACATCCAGACCGATATCTGGGTCCGCTTTCAGAAATTACAAGGCCATGACTGCCTCTATGTCTGCGCCGATGATGCCCACGGCACACCGATCATGCTGCGCGCGCAGCAGGAAGGCATCACCCCGGAACAGCTCATCGAGGCGGTCGGCATCGAGCACCGCGCCGACTTTGCCGGCTTTCACATCGGCTTCGACAACTACCACAGTACCCACTCGGAGGAGAACCGGGAATTTGCGGAACTGGTGTACCTGCGCAACCAGGCGGCCGGCCATATCAGCACGCGTACCATCACCCAGGCCTATGACCCGGAAAAGGAGATGTTCCTGCCAGACCGCTTCATCAAGGGTGACTGCCCGCGCTGCGGTGCCGCCGAGCAGTACGGCGACAGCTGCGAGGTCTGCGGCGCCACCTACTCGCCGACGGAACTGAAGAACGCGGTATCTGCCATCTCCGGCGCCACGCCGGTGGAAAAGGAGTCCCTGCACTACTTTTTCCGCCTCGCCGATTTCGAACCCATGCTGCGCGCCTGGACCACGGCGGGCCACCTGCAGCCGGAAGTGGCCAACAAGCTCGGCGAGTGGTTCGAGGAGGGGCTGCGCGAATGGGATATTTCCCGCGATGCACCCTACTTCGGTTTTAAAATCCCGGACACCGATGACAAGTATTTCTACGTCTGGCTGGATGCGCCCATCGGCTATATGGCCAGTTTCCGCAACCTGTGCGAACGCAGCGGCTGCGACTTCGATGCCTACTGGGGCAAGGAAAGTCGCACCGAGCTTTACCATTTCATCGGCAAGGACATCATCTATTTCCACGCACTGTTCTGGCCGGCCATGCTGGCGGGCGCCGGCATGCGCACACCGACCGCGATCTTCGCGCACGGCTTCCTCACCGTGGACGGCCAGAAGATGTCAAAGTCACGCGGTACCTTCATCAAGGCGCGCACCTACCTGGACCACCTGAACCCGGAATACCTGCGCTACTATTTCGCCGCCAAGCTCGGTAGCGGGGTGGACGATATCGACCTCAACCTCGATGACTTCGTGGCACGCGTCAACAGCGATCTGGTGGGCAAGGTGGTCAACATCGCCAGCCGCTGCGCCGGCTTCATCAACAAGCGTTTCGCCGGCCGGCTCGCCGATAGCTGCAGCGAGCCCGGGCTGTACGCGGACTTCGTCGCCGCAGGTGAGGCCATTGCAAGGGATTACGAGCAGCGCGAGTTCAGCCATGCCCTGCGCAAGATCATGGCACTGGCCGACCGCGCGAACCAGTACATCGACGCCAACAAACCCTGGGTACTCGCCAGACAGGCAGACCAGGCACAGGCCGTGCAGGATATCTGCAGCACCGGCCTGAACCTGTTCCGCGTGCTGCTCACCTACCTGCAGCCGGTATTGCCGGCAATGGCTGCAGCGACGGAAGACTTCCTCAACATCGAGCCGCTGTCGTGGAATGCAATCAGCGCACCGCTGACCGGTCACACCATCAACAAGTTCCAGCCACTGATGACCCGGGTGGAACAGGAGAAAATCGACACCATGCTGAACGACTCAAAAGACAGTCTCGGCAGCAAGCCGGCTGCCGCACCTGCAGCAAGCGGTCCGCTGCAGGCAGACCCGATCGCGGCCAGCATCGACTTCGGGGACTTTGCGAAAATTGACCTGCGTATCGCCCGCATCAGCAAGGCGGAGCACGTCGAGGGCGCCGACAAGCTGCTGGCCCTGACGCTTGATCTCGGCGGCGAAACCCGCAACGTGTTTGCGGGAATCAAGTCCGCCTATGACCCGGCGGACCTGGAAGGTAAACTCACCGTGATGGTTGCCAACCTCGCACCGCGCAAGATGCGCTTCGGTGTCTCCGAGGGCATGGTGCTGGCGGCCGGACCCGGCGGCAAGGACCTGTTCATCCTGCATCCCGACAGCGGGGCGCAGCCGGGCATGCGGGTGAAGTGAGAAGTGAGAAGTGAGAAGTGAGAAGTGAGAAGTGAGAAGTGAGAAGTGAGAAGTGAGAAGTGAGAAGTGAGAAGTGAGAAGTGAGAAGTGAGAAGTGAGAAGTGAGAAGTGAGAAGTGAGAAGTGAG
>JASFOC010000229.1:0-4914 GCA_050116715.1 Gammaproteobacteria bacterium | reverse complement strand
GATCGCCGCCGTCAGCGTCGTCTTGCCATGATCCACGTGACCAATCGTTCCCACGTTTACATGCGGCTTCGTTCGTTCAAATTTTTCCTTGGACACGACTGTATACCTCGTTAATCGTCAGATGGTTATTCAGGATACTTTCTTGATAACTGCGTCGGCGATATTGGCCGGCGCCTCGTTGTACTTCTCGAATTCCATAGAGTAGGTTGCACGACCCTGGGTCGCCGAACGCAGGTCCGTGGAATAGCCGAACATCTCGGCCAGCGGCACCTCGGCGCGGATGATCTTTCCCGAGGGACTGTCGTCCATACCCTGGGTGATACCGCGGCGGCGGTTCAGGTCGCCCATCACATCGCCCAGATAATCTTCCGGCGTCACCACCTCGACCTTCATGATGGGTTCCAGCAATACCGGCGCTGCATTCAGTGCACCCGCCTTGAAGCCCATGGAACCGGCGATCTTGAACGCCATTTCGCTGGAGTCCACGTCGTGATAGGAACCGTCAAACAGCGTGACCTTGACATCGACGACCGGGAACCCGGCGATGACACCGTTCTCCATCTGCTCCTGCACGCCCTTGTCGACCGAGCCGATGTACTCCTTCGGGACCACGCCGCCCACGATGCCATTCACGAATTCATAGCCGGCGCCGGGTTCCTGCGGCTCGATGCGCAGCCAGACATGGCCATACTGGCCACGACCGCCGGACTGGCGAACGAACTTGCCTTCCTGCTCGACACTCTTGCGAATCGTTTCGCGATAGGCCACCTGCGGCGCACCGACATTGGCTTCCACGCCGAACTCGCGGCGCATGCGGTCGACGATGATGTCGAGATGCAGCTCGCCCATGCCGGAGATAATGGTCTGTCCAGACTCCTCGTCCGTATGCACGCGGAAGGACGGGTCTTCCTTTGCCAGCTTCTGCAGCGCGATACCCATCTTTTCCTGGTCGGCCTTGGTCTTCGGCTCCACGGCAACCGAGATCACCGGCTCCGGAAAATCCATGCGCTCCAGGGTAATAATGGCATTCGGATCACACAGGGTGTCACCGGTGGTGACATCCTTGAGCCCGACAGCGGCGGCGATGTCACCGGCACGGACTTCCTTGATCTCTTCACGACTGTTGGCATGCATCTGCAGGATGCGGCCGATGCGCTCCTTCTTGCCCTTCACCGGGTTGTAGACCGAGTCACCGGAATTCAGCACACCGGAATATACGCGGAAGAAGGTCAGGTTGCCGACGAACGGGTCGGTGGCAATCTTGAAGGCCAGTGCCGCGAACGGTTCCTTGTCGTCGGAGTGGCGCTCGGCCTCGCTCTCGTCGGCATCGTCCAGGTGACCGATAATAGCCGGCACGTCGAGCGGCGATGGCATGTAATAAATGATGGCATCCAGCATGGCCTGCACACCCTTGTTCTTGAAGGCGGAACCGCACAGCGTCGGCACGATCGCGTTTGCCAGGGTGCCGATACGCAGACCTTTGCGAATCTCCTCCTCGGACAGGGCGCCGCCATCGAGATACTTCTCCATCAGTTCTTCCGAGGACTCGGCGGCGGCCTCGACCATGTGTTCGCGCCACTCGTTGCAGGCGTCGAGCATGTCGGCCGGAATGTCCCGCTCATCGTAGGTCATCCCCATGTCGGTCTCGTTCCAGAAAATGGCCTTCATCCGGATCAGGTCGACCACGCCCTTGAAATTCTCTTCCGCGCCGATCGGCAGTTGCAGCGGCACCGGGTTGGCACCCAGGCGATCCTTGATCTGCTTGACGACGCGCAGGAAGTTTGCGCCGGCACGGTCCATCTTGTTGACGAATGCCATGCGCGGCACTTTGTACTTGTTGCCCTGGCGCCAGACGGTCTCGGACTGCGGCTCGACGCCGCCGACGGCGCAGAACACTGCGCAGGCACCATCGAGCACACGCAGCGAACGCTCCACCTCGATGGTGAAATCGACGTGTCCGGGGGTATCGATGATGTTGATGCGATGCTGCGGGAACTGCTTGTCCATCCCCATCCAGAAACAGGTGGTCGCCGCGGAGGTGATCGTGATGCCGCGCTCCTGCTCCTGCTCCATCCAGTCCATCACGGCAGCGCCGTCATGCACCTCGCCGATCTTGTGGGACACGCCGGTATAGAACAGGATGCGTTCCGTCGTGGTCGTCTTACCCGCGTCAATATGCGCCATGATACCGACGTTGCGATAGCGCTCCAGGGGTGTCGTACGTGCCACTTTCGTGTTCCCGATTAAATAAGGTTAATAAACCGCTTTACCAGCGGTAATGCGAAAAGGCCTTGTTGGCCTCTGCCATACGGTGCGTGTCTTCACGCTTCTTCACGGCCGAACCGCGGTTCTCGGCAGCGTCCATCAACTCGCCGGCCAGCCGCAGCGGCATGGATTTCTCGCTGCGCTTGCGGGCGGCATCCAGCACCCAGCGCATGGCCAGGGTGGTGCGGCGAATCGGGCGCACCTCGATCGGCACCTGGTAGGTGGCGCCACCGACACGGCGCGACTTCACCTCGACCATCGGGCGCACGTTGTCCAGCGCCTTGTCCAGCACACCGACCGGATCCTCGTTGCCCTTGCCGGCGATCTGGTCCAGCGCACCGTAAATGATGCGCTCGGCAACCGACTTCTTGCCGGACTGCATGACCATGTTGATGAACTTGGCCAGCATGAGGTTCCCGTACTTGGGATCAGGCAGGATTTCCCGCGAACCGATGACTCTTCTTCTGGACATTGCTGTTTCTCAATTCCTGTTCGTAGTTTGACTTGCTTCAGGATTTCGGGCGCTTGGCGCCGTACTTCGAACGACCCTGGCGACGACTGGTAACCCCGGAGGTATCCAGGCTGCCACGCACGGTGTGATAACGCACGCCCGGCAGGTCCTTCACACGGCCGCCGCGAATCAGCACAACCGAGTGCTCCTGCAGGTTGTGGCCTTCACCGCCGATGTAGGTCGTTACCTCGTAGCCATTCGTCAGGCGGACACGCGCAACCTTGCGCAGCGCCGAGTTCGGCTTCTTCGGGGTCGTGGTGTAAACGCGGGTGCAGACGCCACGCTTCTGTGGACAGGCCTCCAGCGCAGGTACGTTACTTTTTTCCCTTTTCCTGACACGCGGCTTGCGCACGAGCTGATTGATTGTTGCCATTACACGTAAACCCTGAAGTTATAACCGGAAAAATTCGGTGATCCTGAAAACAAACGACAGGCCGGGTAGACCGGCCTGTCGAGAGAAGCGGAATTTTAGAGTCAGGGCCCTGCCCTGTCAAGCTGGTTTTGCTAATCGGCCGAAGACTCCGCGATATCTTCCGGCTGATCATTTTCCGGCGCATCGACCGCAGCCATCTCCTCGGCAATATCCATCGGGATGACTTCGCGCTGCCGGCGGCGCTCCTCATGGTAGGCCAGACCGGTACCTGCGGGGATCAGGCGACCCACGATGACGTTTTCCTTCAGGCCGCGCAGACCGTCGCGGCTGCCGCGTACCGAGGCCTCCGTGAGCACCCGGGTGGTTTCCTGGAAGGATGCCGCCGAGATGAAGGACTCCGTCGCCAGCGAGGCCTTGGTGATACCCAGCAGCAGGGGCATCCACACGGCCGGCTCCTTGCCACTCTTCTCCAGCTGCTCCGCCTCCTCAAGAACGCGTGACTTCTCGATCTGCTCGCCCCTGAGGAAGCGGCTGTCGTTGGTCTCCAGGATTTCCACCTTGCGCAGCATCTGCCGCAGGATGACCTCGATATGCTTGTCGTTGATCTTCACACCCTGCAGGCGGTACACGTCCTGGATTTCCTTGACCAGGTATTCCGCCATGGTCGAGGTCCCCAGCAGGCGCAGGATGTCGTGGGAGTTGGGCTCGCCATCGACCAGGGTTTCACCCTTTTCGATGTGCTCACCCTCGAACACCGTGACATGGCGCCATTTCGGAATCAGTTCCTCGTGGGTGTCACCGCTGCTGTCGGTGATGATGACCCGCTGCTTGCCCTTGGTGTCCTTGCCGAAGCCGACCGTACCCGAGATCTCCGCCAGAATCGCCGGGTCTTTCGGTTTCCTGGCCTCGAACAGATCCGCAACGCGCGGCAGACCACCGGTAATATCACGGGTCTTGGAGGACTCCTGCGGAATACGCGCAATAACGTCACCCACGCTGACCGTGGCACCGTCGTTAAGGCCCACGATGGCATCAGCGGGCAGGAAATACTGGGCGTCGATATCGGTGCCGGCCAGCTTCAGCGGCTTGCCCCCGGTATCGACCAGCTTCACCATCGGGCGCAGGTCCTTGCCGGTGCTGCCGCGCGACTTCGGATCGGTCACGACCAGGCTGGTCAGGCCGGTAATCTCGTCGGTGGTCTCACGGACTGTGACACCCTCGATGAAGTCACTGAACTTCGCGATACCTTCAACTTCGGTGACGATCGGGTGGGTATGCGGGTCCCAGGTTGCGATGACGCTGCCACCCTCGACCTTGTCGCCGTCAGCGGCACTGATCACGGAACCATAAGGCACCTTGTAGCGCTCGCGTTCACGGCCATACTCGTCTACCACGCCGATTTCACCGGAGCGGGACACCGCCACCAGGTTGCCGTTGCGATCGCTGACAGTCTTGATGTTATGCAGGCGCACCGTACCGCCGCCCTTGACCTCGACGCTGTTCACGGTCGCGGCACGACTGGCGGCACCGCCGATGTGGAAGGTACGCATGGTGAGCTGGGTACCCGGCTCACCGATCGACTGGGCCGCGATCACCCCGATCGACTCACCGGCATTCACCATGTGGCCGCGCGCCAGATCGCGCCCGTAGCAGGCGGCGCAGACGCCGTAGCGGTTGTCGCAGGTAATCGGTGAACGCACCTTGATCTCGTCCACGCCCATGGCCTCGAGCCGGTCGACCCCGTCCTCGTCCAGCAGGGTACCGC
>JASFOC010000228.1:0-4930 GCA_050116715.1 Gammaproteobacteria bacterium | reverse complement strand
TCTTCTGGGTCAAGGAGGGCAAGCAGCGTTTCTACGTGCAAACCCCGATTGCACGCAGCTACATCGAGGAAATTCCGTAGTGCGCAACCAGAACAGGTATATCAATGTTCGGGCGCAACGCGAGTTTTGAAAACCACTGCTCTCATACGTAAAGACGCTCCGTGTCTGTCCATGGCCGGTGGTGCCTGTATACAACTGGCACCTCGAGCAAATTGACCGGGACGCGACTCGGGTAATCCCGGAAGCAAGAATGCCCGGAATTTTTGAGTTCGGCTGCATACTATCAAGCGCATGATCAGCAACGAAGTCCGCTTGTGGATCAACGGTGTTCTTCTGGCAACAGGTTCCGTGCTGCTGTTTTATGGCGGGCCCCAGCATCACTCGCCCAGGGTATTCATACATCTCTGGGATACCGGACATATTATCTATTTCGCGCTATTGGCCAGCCTGCTGTCCCGCTGGCATTTTATAGCCCGACAGTCTTTGGCGTGGCAATGGACAATCATCCTTGTCAGTACCCTGTTGGCCGGTGTTTCGATCGAGTTGTTGCAGCATGGTACAGGGCGTATGCCGGATACAGGGGATGTGCTTCGTGACGTGACAGGCAGCCTTGTCGTGCTGGCCTTTGGTTCCCCGGGACTGGCAGCCCAACTGCCCGGTTGGCGGCGTTTCCTGAAGGTTGCTGTACTGGTTTTACTGCTGGTCCAGCTATGGCCACTGACCAGGACTCTGGTTGACGAAGCGATCGCCTGGCAGCAGTTCCCGATCCTGTCTTCTTTTGAAACACCGTTCGAACTGGGACGCTGGGAAGGAAACGCCGGGCTGACTGTTGAACCCGTTCCTTCCATTTCCCCGGGCAAGCTGCTGAAACTGACGCTGACGACTGACCCGTACTCAGGCGTCAAGCTAAGGCATTTTGCCGGCGACTGGACAGCAGCAGATACTCTGAGTATCAGTATCTACAACCCCGATGACGCCCCGTTGCAGATAACCTGCCGGATTCATGACCTGCAACATGCTGATGGTGACCAGGACTATGAAGACCGCTTCAACAAGCGCTTCCTTCTGAGGCGAGGTTGGAATCACATCGCCATAGACCTGGGTGAAGTCGAGGACAGTCCCGCTGGTCGCAGTATGGACATGAGCCACATCCTCGGTCTCGGGATTTTTGTTATGTCTCTATCTGAACCCCGGTCGCTTTACCTTGATAATGTAAGGCTCTCCCCCTGAGCATTAATCTAGCGGTTCAGCACGTCTTCGCAACCCTTGTAGCCAACCCCGCCCATCACGACCGTGATAGTGGTTTCATAGGACTTGCCGGTCTTGCTGTCGAGGCACGTTATGCCTTTCACGATGATGTTCAGGGATGCGGCTATTGTCGGGTACGCGGTAAAATCGTGGTGCGGACCGGCCTCTGGTACAGCTACCGCCCCGTTTACGGGTATCGGTAGCTGTATTCGCTACCTGCCAGCGTAAAGTTGACCTTCGTGCCGTCGTGGTTGATTTCTGGTCGCCAGTCAGGGTCGTGCTCCTGACCACTGACATCGATATCCTGTCCGGCAACCGCCAGGTCACCGGTCTGCCCCTGGCCAGCCAGCGCCGCCAGCCGCAGGCCGGTCAGGGGACGTGTGGATTTCAGCGAGGATACTCGCAAGGAGGCGGCTTCTTGAAATATGACGTACCGGTATCAGCGATAGCTCGCACGGGCCGCTTCCACGGCGACGCCGGACGTGATCGGGGCCTTCATGCTGCTCAGCACGGCATCCAGTGCACCCAGGCAGAACAGCACGTTGGTCGGGTTGCTCGCGTAGCCCATCAGGCCGATGCGCCAGATCTTGCCCGCCATGGCACCGAGACCGGCGCCGATTTCCAGGTTGTATTCCTTCAGCAGCGTGCTCCTGACGGCCGCTTCATCAACACCTTCCGGCACCGACACGGCATTCAGCTGCGGTAACCGCTGGCCCTCGGGAACCACGAACTGCAGCCCCATCGCCTCGAATCCGGCGCGCAGGGCATCGTGGTTTCTCTGGTGGCGTGCCCAGGAATTCTCGATGCCCTCTTCCAGCAGGATGACCAGCGCCTCGTGCAGGCCATAGAGGGTGTTGATCGGTGCCGTGTGGTGGTAGGCGCGCTTGCCGCCGCCACCCCAGTAGCCAAGTACGAGGTTGAGATCCATGAACCAGCTCTGTACCCGGGTCTTGCGGGTGGTGGCCACATCCACGGCGCGCTTGCTGAAGGTGACCGGCGACAGTCCAGGTACGCAGGACAGGCACTTCTGGGTGCCGGAATACACCGCATCCAGTTCCCACTCGTCCACCATGAGCGGGGAGCCGGCAAGCGAGGTCACGGTATCCGCGATGACCAGGCAATCGTGTTCATGCGCCAGGGCAGACAGGGTTTTGGCATCCGAGATGGCACCGGTGGAGGTTTCTGCATGCACGAAGGCGAGGATCTTGGCGTCCGGGTTCGCCTTCAGTGCCGTCTCCACCTTGTCGGGATCAACCGCGACGCCCCAGGTGTCTTCAACCATCACGGCGGTGCCGCCGCAACGCTCGACATTTTCCTTCATGCGCCCGCCAAACACGCCGTTCTGGCAGACGATGACCTTGTCTCCCGGTTCGACCAGGTTGACGAAGCAGGTCTCCATGCCGGCGGAACCCGGCGCGGATACCGGCATGGTGAGCTCGTTTTTTGTCTGGAAGGCAGTGCGCAGCATACCCTTCATCTCGTCCATCATGTCGACGAATACCGGATCGAGGTGGCCGATGGTCGGGCGCGACATGGCCTCGAGAATGCGTGGATTGACGTCTGACGGCCCGGGGCCCATCAAGGTGCGGACGGGGGGATGGAAGGACTTGATGCTCATGGATATGCCTCGTGTGTCTGCTGTTCGTGGTCGGTAAAGTCGCAGATTCTAGCATCATCGGGCGTGGCTGCCTTCAATTTCCCGAAAAACCCTGCTGGAGGCCGGACGCCGGATCACTGCTGCAGAATACAGCGCACGCTATGGTCCCCGGAAACCGTGGCATCCGGGTAGGCCTCGCGACAGCGAGGCATGGCATATGGACAGCGCGGGTGGAAATGGCAGCCCTGCGGCGGTTCGGCCGGTGACGGCAGGTCGCCTTCCAGGCGAATGATGCTACGCCGCGAGGCCGGGTCGATCTGCGGTACGGCCGACAGCAGTGATTGCGTGTAGGGGTGCAGCGGTCGTTCCAGCACGTCGGCGACCGGACCCTCCTCCACGATCCGCCCGAGGTACATGACGGCAACCCGGTCGGCGAGGTAGGAGACCACCGCGAGGTTGTGGGTGATGAACAGGTAGGAAAGGCCCAGCTCGTTCTGCAGCTGTTTCAGTAAATTCAGGATCTGCGCCTGCACCGACACGTCCAGTGCGCTGGTCGGTTCGTCGCAGATGACCAGCTTCGGGTCCACCGCCAGCGCCCGGGCGATGCAGATGCGCTGCCGCTGGCCACCGGAAAACTCGTGTGGATAGCGCTGCACGTGCAGCGCGGACAGGCCGACCCGGTCAAACAACTCGTTAACACGGGTACGCCGCGCTGCCCGGGTTTTGCCGATGCCCTGTGCCAGCATGCCCTCTTCCACGATGTCGCCCACCAGCATGCGGGGGTTCATGGAGGAATACGGATCCTGGAAGATGAACTGGAAGTCGCTGCGCCGGCGCCGCAGCCGCGCGCCCTTCAGGGTGGTCAGTTCGGTGCCGTCGAAACGCACGCTGCCGCCGGTCGGGCGCAGCAGTTGCAGGATGCCCTTGCCCACGGTGGTCTTGCCGCAGCCGGATTCCCCCACCAGCGCCTGGGTGCAGCCCTGCGGGATGTTCATCGACACCCCGTCGACGGCAAACACATGCCCCGTCACCCGCTTGAATACACCGCGGTGGATCGGGAAGTGCACCTTGAGGTCCCTGACCTCCAGCAACGGCAGATCGGGTGCTGCGCTTGCTGGCGCCAGTGGCCGCAGCGGCTTGTCCGTGACGGCAGCGGGCGGGATCTCCAGCGTGGTATCCAGCAGGTGACAGCGTGCATGCTGGCCGGCGGCGCCCGGGTTCCAGCCGGGCACCCGGGTGCGGCACAGGTCCCAGGCATGATCACAGCGCTCCGCGAACCGGCAGCCATGGAACGCCTGGTCCAGCGGCGGGACGGTGCCGCGAATCGTATCCAGGGCATGGTCGCGCTTGTGCACGTCCGGCAGGGATTCGAACAGCTTGCGGCTGTAGGGATGGCGCGCATCGCTGAAAAAGCGGTCGCGGCCGGCCTCCTCGACCATCTGCCCCGCGTACATGACCGAGACCCGGTCCGCCATGCCGGCCACGATGCCGAGGTCGTGGGTGATCAGCAGGATTGCCATGCCGGTATCACGCTGCAATTGCTGCAGCAGTTCCAGCACCTGCGCCTGGATGGTGACGTCCAGCGCGGTGGTCGGCTCGTCGGCGATCAGCAGGTCCGGTTCACCGGCCAGTGCAATGGCGATCATGACGCGCTGCTTCATGCCGCCGGAAAGCTGGTGCGGGTATTCACGCGCGCGTCGCCTGACATCGGGGATACCGACGGCATCCAGCAGTTCCATGACCCGCGCCTGCCGCCGTCCACCCTGCATGCCGTGATGCTGCTGCAGCACCTCGCCGATCTGGTCACCGATCGTGAGCACCGGGTTGAGCGAGGTCATGGGTTCCTGGAAGATCATCGCGATGCGGCGTCCGCGCACCCTGCGCATGTCGCGTTCCGCCAGCGCGGCAAGGTCGGTGCCCTCCAGCAGGATACGCCCGCCGCAGATACGCCCGCTTGGCTGCGGCAACAGCCGCAGTATCGCCAGCGCGGTCATGGATTTGCCGCAGCCGGACTCGCCCAGCAGGGCAAAAGTCTCGCCGCGCCTGATGCTGAAGCTGACGTCGTCCACCGGGCAGATCGAGCCC
>JASFOC010000227.1:0-4948 GCA_050116715.1 Gammaproteobacteria bacterium | reverse complement strand
TGTCAGACCTGCAATGGCCGGAAACCGGTTCCATGTCTCTTTTCTCATTTTGCTCCCCTTGCGTTGACGGTGGTTCTGATGGAATAACACGCCATGGGTTGGTCCCAGTGCCTGAACTGCAGCGGCACTGTCAATCAAAAATATTTTGATACCCAATCCGATGCCGGCTCAGGATACCAGAACCTTGTATTCCCGAGACATGTTTCCTGTCCCTGCATGTCGCGACAGGAATCCAGCAGGGCACGGCAGGGAAACGCACGGGGTGCCGGGCGGGGGGTTGGTCTGTGAAGGTTGCTGGTCGGGGTACTGTTGGACAGCTTATCGGAAGCCGCACGATTTCAAAGTGTCAGTAGCGCTTTCTGTTGCCGCCAATGGCCGGTTTCCCGCGCGTTGTCGTACTGATTGCCCGACAGCTACAGGGGTTTATGCTGCATGGCCGTACTTCTGATCAGCCGGGTTTATGGGGGCGACTGGCCCTGGTCATACCCGTCCCAGGGGAGTTGTAACGCCTCAGTGTGTTTTTCATCTTTCCCGCTGCGACGGGCCGCCTGACTGAAGTCAGCCTGCAGGATTCCACACACATCTATTCCACTGTTGCGCTGCGTTCAACGTTCCAGTTCACGCCGGCGCCGCTCGAATTCCTCCTCGTCGATTTCACCACGGGCGTAACGTGTCTTGAGTATGTCCAGGGGCGTCTCTTTCTGTACCGGCTTGTTGTCCTTGCCCGGCATGATACCAATCAGGACCGCGCGAATGATAACGACGATCAATACAAGCAGGATTATCCAGAAGACCCACATGAATAGCCCTCCAAACATCATGCCGCCTTCATGACCATACATCACTGTCTCCCGTCACCCCGGTTATTGCACCCTCACGTATTGGACTGTCGTAAGTCCGGATAATTCAGATGGCACCCGTATCGTTGGGGTTGCAACGTCATAAGCGGATTGAATGGTTGTTGCGAACTTCAGACATTTCCTGCCAGCTCAACCTGTCGGCGCGATACACGCGATGTCCGGTGTCCGGGTAAGGGATGCGGCCCGCTGCCGCCGGGGATTGAAATATCACAATGACTTCCGCCCGGTTGTCCCCTATTTTTGCTACCTGGCGTGCCCTGGCTGACCGGGGTGCTCCGCGCGGCCAGGGGTCAGCACGCATCTGGATAACAGCAGAGGAGACACCATGATGAACAGGATTGTAATAGCGACTGCAGTATCGCTAAGCCTGCTGGCAACTGCCATCCCGGCCGCGCAACACGCCGGCGGTATGGAGAGCATGCAGGCGCGCATGCAAAACATGCAAAGCACGCTGGAGCAGGCCAAAAAGACGGATGATCGCAACCAGCATATGAAGCTCATGCGTCAGCACATGGAGGAGATGCAGGCGGCCATGCAGCAGATGGACGAGATGATGGGCGGACGCCAGGGGATGATGATGCAGATGGGCGGCGGCATGATGACGGGCAAGGAGGGCAGTAGTGGCATGATGATGGGCAAGGAAGACAAGGGCGGCATGATGATGGGTGAAAAGGGCACAGGAATGGGCATGAGCCCGATGATGGGCAAGGAAGGCAGTAGTGGCATGGCGATGGGCGAAAAGGGCACAGGGATGGGCATGAGCCCGGATAAGATGCAGGCGCGCATGGCCATGATGCAAGCGCACATGGAGATGATGCAGCAGCGCATGAGCATGATGCAGATGATGATGGACCAGATGCTGGCGCATCAGCAGCAATACGAGGAAAGCAACACCCGCTAGCCCCTGGCTTGCATGCCAGGGGGCGGGTGCAGTCCTGAATGCGGGGACCGTGCCCACGCACACCGGCACGCATCCGCCATTTCACATGGCGCATGCCGAAGGGGGTGAACCCGGCCTGTTCGCACTGCACGTGCTGGTCCTGCCGCTGCATCTGCTGAGGCAGGTTGCCCCGTTCCTCCTCTATTCCGTCTGACATCAGGACGACCGGGGCCACATTCCCGATGGCCTTGTCCATTGCACCCCGGGCGATCTGCGCATCGTGCGGGTGAGTTAAGAACTGCTGGCATTACTCAGGCAGGACCGGCAGGGGCGTCTGCATAGCGTGCGCAGCAGCGGGGCACCGTTTACCCCGATCGCTACCGGCCTATACCGTCTACAGCGAAATCGTCAACGTGTGCATCAAGGGGGGTGACGTTGCCCCGATCAGATGCCTGTTGTGCCCCCGCCTGGCAGCGGTGGCACACCAATCCTGCAGTGGTTGCTGATACCGCCCGTCCTGTTCTGCTTGATGCGCCGGGTGGTGTGCAGCGACTGCCAGGCCCGGCCGGACTGAAACGCGGGTATTCCCGCCTAGCCCTCGTCCCGTGCGGGTGGATGCGTGCGCAGATACAGCCAGACGGCACACAGGATCACGGCCATGCCCGACAGGGCCAGCGCCACGACAAACGCGTCGTTCTGCAGCTTCAGCGTGATGAAGGCACCGAGCACGATCGCATCCAGCAGGATCGCCATCAGCAGGATGGCCGGGCTTGCCTGGATTTCCTGGCGCAGATGCCTGTACACGCCCCAGTGCACCGCGATATCCATGACGATGTAGAAGATGGCGCCAAGTGATGCGATCCGGCTCAGGTCGAAGAACACCGTCAGCAGTATGGCCAGCACGACCGTGTAGACCAGCGTGTGCTGCTGGGTACTGCCGGGCATCCCGAAGTGGCGGTGCGGCACCAGCTGCATGTCAGTGAGCATCGCCAGCATCCTGGACACCGCAAACACACTGGCGATCACGCCGGATACAGTGGCGACAATCGCCAGGATGACGGTGAACCAGAGCCCGTAGTGACCCAGCAGCGGTCGCGCCGCTTCGGCCAGCGCAAAGTCCTTCGCACGGATGATCTCTGTGAGCGACAGGTTGCCGTCGACGGCAAGGGCGACCAGGAAATAGAGGATGACGCAAATCCCGATGGAATAGACGATCGCCCGGCCGACGTTGCGATGCGGGTCCACGAGTTCCGATCCGCTGTTGGTGATCGTGGTGAAGCCCTTGTAGGCCAGTATGGCCAGCGCGACCCCCGCCAGAAAGCCGGTCGGGGTCGCTCCGCCCGTGCTGCTGTTCAAACTGTCCGTGCCGCGCCCGGTCCCCGCCAGCCACAGCCCGGCGCAGGCGAAGACGGCGACACCACCTATCTTCAGCACCGCCATGAGCAGGGAAAACCGGTCGATCAGCCGGTTCCCGGCGATATTTACGAGGAATGCGAAGACGAGCAAACCCACCCCCAGCACCGGTACCAGCAAGTCCGCACGTTCGGCATCGAACAGCTGCAGGGTGTAATTGCCAAAGGTCCTGGCGACCAGGCTCTCGTTGATGACCATCGAGAAATACATGAGCAGGGCGCAGAAGGCCGTCAGGGTCCCCTTTCCGTATGCCCGCTCGAGGTACATCGCGATGCCCCCGGCCGAGGGGTAGGCGTTGGACATCTTGACATAGGAATAAGCGCTGAATGCCGTGACCACGGCCGCGGCAAGGAAAGCGACCGGGAACAGTTTTCCAGCCAGTTCCGCGATCTGGCCGGTCAGGGCGAATATCCCTGCCCCGATCATGACACCGGTTCCCAGCGACACTGCGCCGACCAGCGTCAGGCTGCCGGATCGATACTGCGTCATGGGCGCGGCACGGCGGCGGGTGACGGCCGGGGGGCTCCCGAAGCCGTTTCGTGTCTGTACGAGCGTGGTGGCCGAGCGGCCGTTGCCTGGACCGGGGCCAGGGGTGTCGCACCTGGCACGGCAGCCTGGCGGTTCAACCTCACCCGGATTTCACCCATCCAGTTCCGGGTAGTGCCGGAAGATCCCGTCCTCGCTGAAAGGCAGGCGCCGTTTCGAGGCGAGATAGGCGGCGACCCGCGGGCGGCTTGCCACGCGCCCGTGCAGGGCGACCAGGCGAGGGATGTCCGGTTCGAGCCGCGCCATCATGCGCGGGAAGGCATAGCGCAGCCCCGCAACGACCTGGAACATCGACAGGTCGGGGTAACTGAGCCTGCGACCGACCAGGTAGCCCCGCCCGCCCGGATTGTGCGCCAGCACGGCCTCGAAATAACCGAGCAGTTCGGGCGCGCGTTCCGTGGTGAAGAACGCGGCCCTGCGCCGGGCCTCGGCTCGCTGGTCCTCGTAGTAAAGGCTCATGGCGACCGGGTGGTGGGTGTCGTGGACATCGACCACCAGGTCTTCGACGGTGAGCTGCAGCTGATGCGTCCACAGCCTTGTCCCTTCGGCGTTGGAGGCCAGGCCCAGGCGTGGCCCCAGAAACTGCAGGATATTCGCGGTCTGCGCGATCACCTGCCGTCCCGCGCGCAGGAAGGGCGGCGCAAAGGGTGGGCGCGGCAGGTCCGGGTCCGCCATCATCCGCAGCATGGCATCGATGCCGTGCCCGTGCTGGCGCGCGACGTCCACGTAGTCGGCACCCGCTGCCTCAAGCGCCAGACGTACGAATTCACCGCGTCCCTGGATGGACGGCCAATAGAACAGCTCATAGCGCATCACGCACCTCCGTGGTTTCCGGTTGTCGTCCGTCCTGCGACGGCCCGCGCCCGGTGCAAACGGGCGCGCGATTCATCGCGGGCCCCGGGGGCAGCCGCGGCAACCAAGCCAGGCCGCCGGTTGCGACAGCTTGTCCAGGATTCCGGCGCTGAAGTCCCCGGTCTGGCGGTGCCGTGCAAACTCGACGAGCGCCGGTACACCGAAGACCTCGCCCGGGCTATTCGCGCCAGGCGGCGCCGCAGCTGGTGTCCCCCATTATACGCGCGCCCTGCTGCAGGCTGTCGTCTTCCGCGGAGATGAGCCGGGCCCGGGCAGCAAACGCATATTCCGGATCGATTGCGAGACCTGCCCGGTGTGCACTCCTGCGGTGAAGGGGGCGTTTGCTATCGAGCACCCGTCAGTCACCGGGAAGATTCCGTCGCATCGGGAACACGTG
>JASFOC010000226.1:0-4964 GCA_050116715.1 Gammaproteobacteria bacterium | reverse complement strand
GCTGCTGCGCGAACTCAACGCCGGTAACAGCATCGGTCTGGCGATGGATACCCGGCTCGACACCGGGGAACCCTTACCGTTTTTCGGCGTAGACGCACTAACCAACACCAGTGCAGCCCGCCTGGCACTGGGCAGTGGGGCGGCCCTGATACCTATCAGGGGGGAACGCCTGCGGCCGGGCCATTTCCGGGTATCCGTCATGGCGCCCATTACCAGCCCTGTTCCGGATGCGAAACTCGCCGAGCAGGCCGTTGCCATGACGCGACTCATCAATGAACACTTTGAAGAATGGATCAAGGAAGCCCCTGAGCACTGGATGTGCCTGAAGCGACGCTGGGAGAAACCTCCTGCAGAATCATCCGCACCCGGACCCTAGTCAGGATCCATGCCGGGTAACGGCGCGCCCGATTTCATTACCGGGCAATCAACCGCTGCAGGTGATTGGCATACAGCCGTAGAATCAGGCTGCCGGCGGCGTTGCTCGAGACCTGCCCGGGGATGCAGCCACAGCGGCAACAGGCAGCATCGTGTTTGCACCGGACCTTCCGACAACGCAGGGAACGCAACAGGCCCCTGATCGCTTGTCTGTGTAAACCTGCTGGCAGATCCATTCATTGCTGCCAGCTTCCCTGTGCCATCGCTGCACCTGCAGGTACGACCGGGAGTATCGCCGCCTTATCTCACCGGACCGGCATCTGCCTCGGGATTCTTGCCAGCGTGCAGCGCCAGCTTCAGCAGCGGCGGTGAAATCAGGGTCGTAACGATGACCATCAGCACAATGGCGGAAAACAGCTCGTCGTTGATGACTCCCAGGCTCTTGCCAATTGCAGCGAATACCAGTCCGACCTCGCCGCGCGGCATCATGCCCAGCCCGACGACAAGCCGGTTCGTGCCACGGCTGACACCGAATCCGCTTAGCAGCTTGCCGGCAATGGCCGCAACCAGCAGGCCGCCCGCCATGTACAGAACCTGGCAGTCCATAAAGGATTCCAGCTTGACCTGGATGCCCATCAGGATGAAGAAGATCGGCACCAGGATCACTTCCAGCGGCATGATCAGGTCCTTGATACTGACCTTGTATTCGTCCCTGGGAATGCGGCAGTGTTTGAAGAAGGTATCGTTCAGGATCAGGCCCGCGGCAAATGCCCCGATGATGGTTGCCAGCCCCACCAGATTGGCGAGCCAGGCAAGCACCATCACGAACAGATAGGAGGTGAACATCTTCGCCTCCACCAGGTCCAGCCGGCACAGCAGGCGTATGGTAAAGCGCAGCAGGTAGGGACCGAGGAACATCACGCCGGCAATGAACAGCACCGCCAGCACCAGTACACCGAGGATGTTGGCCACGTTGACGCCCCCCGAAACAATGATGCCGGACACGATGGCCAGCATCAGCAGGCCCAGTACGTCGTCGATCACCGCCGCCCCGAGGATCACATGCGCCTCGCTGGTGTGTTGCCGGTGCAGGTCCTTCAACACCCGCGCCGTGATGCCCACGCTGGTAGCACCCAGGGTCGCGGCGATGAACAGGTCGGTGTTGAACGACAGCTCCGGCATGAAGATACGGGTCGCTGCAAAACCGAGGATGAAAGGCATCAGCACCCCGATAATCGCAACCCGGCTGGAAGGCCCGCCGACGCGGCGCATCTCGACGATGCTGGTATCCAGCCCGACCAGGAACAGCATGAAGATCACGCCGTAGCGCGAGAACACGTCCACGGTATGCGCCACCTGCAGGATCTGCCCGCCATCCGGCCCCTGCAGGATCCACAGCACCTGCGCCGCCGTGTCCGGGCTCAGCGTCGTGAATGCCGCGAGGTCCAGGGATTCGCCGGCGATTGCCAGTTTCTCCAGGTCGAAGATAGAGGCACCTTCGCGCAGCACCATGATCAGGTCGAAATGGAAAAAGTAGGCCAGGTTGCCGAGCAGCACGCCCATGATGAGCTCGCCCAGTACCGAGGGCTGGCCAAGCCTGCGGGCGGCGAAGCGCCCGATGATGGCGAAGAACAGGATGCCGGTCACGCCGAGAATGACCGGCGCGATCGGGTCGTTGTGGAGGGCGGCAAACGGCGCGGCGACCGCAGGACCGGAAGCACCCAGCAGTAACAGCACAGCAAGGCACCGGCGGACGTTCCCTGTCCGGCTGGTTGCGATTCTTCGCTGGCTGCACATGAACGTGACGGCTCCCGACGCAATGGATGCTGCAGTTTTTCGATGCCCGCCCGGCATCGCTGGCTGCCGGTCTACGTTACCACAATCGAGGACAACGCGAGTATCAGACGTACAGCCAGGCGGCGCCGCCGGACGGGCAGCAGGTTGCTTCAAGCCGTCAGGGTAAAACCCGGGGTCTGAGCAATTCGTAATTCCGGCCGGGGAACCCTGGCCCGGGAATCCAGCTTTATCGGTGAACAGTTAGCGGATGATGCGCTGCGCTCATCCTGCAGGGCGCCCTCCGGATGTGCGACGCACGTTATGCACTTGTCCACCATCCGTCGCAAGTGTGAAAGATGATTTATCGGCGCATCCCTTGCTTTTAGTCTGCGGGAACCATAACCTTTCGACTGTTTTTTCAGAACGATAGCAAAGCATTCCTGAGTATGCCCGCAAGCATTCCGGGCGCCGCAGGCTACCAGGGTTATTCACCGGCGGGGGTAGTAAGAGCGTGCACGCACTGAGCCTGTTTGTCAGTCTGATGTTGTTCTGGATGCTGATATCCGGTGACTTCGGCCTGCTGAACCTGGCACTGGGCTTCGCATCCGCCCTGCTGGTGGTGGCCATTGCACATCGCATGGACGTCGTCGACCAGGCGTCCCAGCCTTATCAACTGTCCGTGCGGCTGCCGGTTTACCTGGCGTGGCTTGCACGCAAGGTCATCAAGTCCAACCTGGATGTCACCCGCGCCATCTGGACGCCGGGCAAGTCCATCAGCCCGGCCCTGGTGCGTCTCAGGATCAGCCAGCAGACTGCACTCGGCAAGGTCATCTATGCAAATTCCATCACCCTGACCCCGGGGACGGTGACCCTCGCCATCGAGGACGGTGAAATCCTGGTGCATGCACTGACGCAGGCTGATGCTGCCGCGCTGGAAACCGGGGAAATGGACCGCAAGGTGCGGGAACTGGAGTGCGGATGTTTATCGCCGCCAGCCTCTCGATCCTGATCGTCATGGCGCTCGCCCTGCTGCGGGCTGTCATCGGTCCGACTGTGTATGACCGCATCCTCGCCGTCAACATGTTCGGGACCAAGACCGTGTTGTTCATCGCGGTGCTCGGCTTCCTCAGCGGCCGCCCGGACTTTCTCGATATCGCGCTGGTCTACGCCCTCATCAATTTTATCGGCCTGGTCGCCGTGCTGCGCTTCTTCGAGTACGGCCGCATCCGCTTCATCACCGTTCCGCCGGGCAGCACCGGAGAGGACGCGAAGCATGAGTGAGTGGCTTGATACCGGTGCGTGGGTCTGCCTGCTGGGTGGCAGCTTCTTCGGCATCAGTGGCGCAATAGGACTGCACCGTTTCCCCGATTTCTACACCCGCATGCATGCCACCGGGGTAACCGACACCCTGTGCGCCAGCCTCATTCTCGCAGGCCTGATGCTGCAGGCAGACTCCGGCCTGGTACTGGCCAAGCTGTTCCTGACGCTGTTCCTGCTGCTGCTCACCGCACCCACGGCGACCCATGCACTGGCCAAGGCGGCAAGGCACGGCAACCTGAAACCGCTGCTTGAACACGGGGAGGAACCGCCATCGACATCCTGATCGACATGGTCCTGCTCGGCTTCCTGACCGTCACCGTGCTGTCGGTGGTCTTCCTGCGCGACCTGTTTGCGATCGTCATGCTGTTCGGCATCTACAGCTTCCTGGCTGCCGCCCTGTTCGTCACCCTGGACGCCGTCGATGTTGCCTTTACCGAGGCCGCTGTCGGCGCCGGCATCTCCACGTTCCTGTTGCTTGCCACGCTGGCGCTCACCGCGCGCCGTGAGAAGACTCTTCCGGACCGGCCGCTGGTACCGCTGCTTGTCATCGGTATCGTTGCCGCAGCGCTGGTCTACGGGACACTGGACATGCCGCATTTCAACGACCCCCATGCCCCGGCGCATAGCCGCACGGCACCCTACTACATCGAATCCACCGCCACGGAAATCGGCGTCCCGAATATCGTCACCGCGGTACTCGCCAGTTACCGCGGTTACGACACGCTGGGCGAGTTGATCGTGATCTTCACTGCAGGCATCGGTGTTATCGCCCTGATCGGTTACCGCAAGCGCGACAGGGATACCTGAATGTATACGCCGATCCAGCCGTTCAATCTGGTGCTGCGGATCGCGGCGAAAATGCTGATACCCCTGATCCTGATGTTCGCACTGTACGTACAGTTCCACGGCGAATACGGACCGGGTGGCGGATTCCAGGCCGGCGTGATCTTCGCCGCGGCCTTTATACTGTATGCCCTGGTATTCGGCATGGCGGCAGCCCGCGCCGTGGCCACGGAGACGGTACTGCGGGTGCTCGCGGCACTCGGGGTGCTGCTGTACTGCGGCGTCGGTCTGGCCGCAGTGTTCGCCGGTGGCAACTTTCTTGACTACAACGTGCTTGCCCGCGACGGCGTCACTGGCCAGCACCTCGGCATCATGCTTGTCGAATTCGGCATCGGCATCACGGTCGCCAGCGTCATGATCATGATCTTCTATGCCTTCGCCGAGCGCGGGGTGACGCGGTGAGCCACCTGATCGGGCATTACAACTACTGGATCGTGATCTTCCTGATGATGGCAGGCCTTTACGTGGTGATCGCGCAGGGCAACCTGGTGAAGAAGATCGTCGGCCTCAACATCTTCCAGGCCTCGGTTTATATCCTGTTCATCAGCATGGCGAAGGTCGAGGGTGGCACCGCGCCGATCATCGTCGAGGGCACCACCCTGTATTCCAACCCGCTGCCGCACGTGCTGATCCTCACCGCCATCGTGGTT
>JASFOC010000225.1:0-4971 GCA_050116715.1 Gammaproteobacteria bacterium | reverse complement strand
GTATCGCTGCCGCCGGCAGTGCTGCTTTCCGCCCAGTTTGCCATGGGCCTGTTCTATGGACTGTTTGGCGTCCTGCTGGCCACGCCGATGGCGGTGGTGGTCATCGTATTGATACAGATGCTCTACGTACAGGGCATACTCGGGTACCCGGTGCGGGTACTGGGCGAACACGGCACGCCGAAGCCACCGCTGCAGGCACCGGGGCGCAGCGCCTGAAGCGTGCCCTGCGATAGAGACACGCTTGATACCTGGTGTGGCTGCAGGTCCGTGCCGGCGACGGCCTGGCACACAAAATCGGCAAACCGGAGGGTGTCAAGGTTGCCCCCGGCAAGTCAGTCTGCAGCAGTCCCCAGTCCTGGCGACGGGACCTGCCGGCAGCCGGGGGCCAGAGATCCTTCCGGTTCATATCACCGCGAGATCAGCAGGAATAAGGCACATCCGCAATTGAGAAATTTCAATGCTGCAGACATCCTGATGGACTATTACATGCAGAAGCAACCGGAATCATAACGGGAAGCCTGTAACATGTCGTCAAGCACACGGTCGAAAACGCTTGCTGCTGTCCTTGCGCTGTTGTTGCTGCCGGCCAGTTTGTCTGCCGCAGTGGCAGGCGGGGTCAGCCAGCAGTTGCGCATTGTCGAACCCGAAGCCGGCAGTGCATTCTGGAGTGGTGCCGGTGAAGTCACGATCCGGGCCGTGGCGCAGCCGCCACTGCAAGCGGATTCCGGACAGGCGCTGCATGTCTACCTGGATCGGGACAGGGTGGGAGACGAACCGGTGGTGACGCTGCGAAACGTCGATCGTGGTACGCACGAGGTCTACGCACAGATCGTGGGCGCGGACGGCGAGGTACTGGTCGAAAGTCCGCACGTGCGCTTTACACTGCATCGACCCAGCAAGTTGTTGCCCTGAAAGCCAGCCTGTTGGCTGCAGCAGTATATTTACGGGAAACAGGAATTTTAAATATCGTGGAAAGGGTGCCTGTGGCTGCTGATACTGCATTGCGTTACCAGACAGAGGAGGCAGTGAATCTTGCTGCAAACTGAAGAAATGGCTGCCATCGTGCAGGCCGCGCTGGAGCGGTCTGCAGAGGTCAACCTGCACAACAGCCAGATCAGGCTCGCAGTACAGGACGCGCGGCTGGTCATGACCGGCGAGGTGCCGGATATTGTCGCAAAGCGTGCCGCACACCTGACGGCTGTCAGGCTGCTCGGAGCAGACAGGGTTGTGGACAAGCTGTGTGTGAAGCCGGTCGTGCAGCGCAGCGATGCCGAGATTGCCGCATTTCTGCAAGACATGATTATCCAGGAGCGTGCCTTTCGCGATTATCCGCTGCATGTCGTTGCCGGATCCGCGACGTCACCGCCGGCAGGCGGGGCAGCACCTGTGGGCGGCGAAATCACGCTGTCTGTCAGTGACGCCGTGGTGACGCTGGCGGGCACGGTCGGCAGCCTGACACACCGGCGCCTGGCCGATGTGCTGGCCTGGTGGTCACCCGGGGTCCGCGCTGTACACAATCTTCTGCACGTGGTCCCGGAACAGGTAGACAATGATGCGGAGCTGTGCGATGCGCTGCGGATCGTCCTCGAAAAGGATCCCTCGCTGGATGCCGGCGCGATCGGGGTCCAGGTGAAGGCGCGTGTTGTGACACTGCAGGGCACGGTTTCCTCCGAGGCACAGCGTCGGATGGCCCTGCAGGATGCCTGGTACATTCTCGGTGTTCACGGTGTCGACAACCGGATTCAGGTGCGCTAACCCCGCAGCGGCATAAACCCGGGCACCAAATCCGTTCGCGGGCAGCGGCCGTGCGCCGCAATTACTCCGAATATCCCTGGCCGACGCTCCGGTGTTCACGTGCGAAGTAGGGTGTGCGCCCCCGCGGTATCACCACGACTCCGCCAGGGCTCACTGCATAACGCTTGCGGTCAGCCATCGGGTCGAAGCCGGAGACCAGGCCTTTCTCGATCAGGTTGTGCCGGTCGACGATGGTCCGCCGCAGCCGTGCACCACTGCGTACCCGCACGTAGTCCATGATAATGCAGTCCTCGATGTCGGCGTCGTCCTCGATGACGGCCTCCCGGCGTATGATGGAATTGCGTATGCGCGCGTTGTGAACCAGCGTTGCGGAACCCAGCAGGGCATTCTCGATCGACCCGCCGATGACCCGCGCGACCGGCCCCTGGTAGTTGCTGGAATAGATGGGCCAGGAGGGGTTGAACAGTTCGAGGCGCGGTTCGGCGCCGAGAACGTCGCGGTGTGCCTCGTAATAGGCATCGATGGTCCCCACATCGCGCCAGTAGGCGTGTTCTTCATAGGACTTTATCCCCGCCACCCTGTTGCGGGAAAAGTCATAGGCGAACAGCCGCTTCGACCCGAGCATCCGCGGCAGCACACTGGCGCCGAAATCGGTTTCGCCGTGCTTGTGGGCCGCGCGCAGTGCGCGCACGAGGCAGCTTGCGGTGAACAGGTAGTTGCCCATGGAGGCGTAGGCGCGGGTGGCATCGCCGGGCATGGGCGCGGGCTGCCGGGGTTTTTCCTGAAAATCGCGAATCCGGCCGTCGGCATCTGCCGCGATGATGCCGAAGTTCGGGGACTGTTCCACGGGAACGGGCAGGGCGGCGACCGTGACATCCGCATCCCGTTCCAGGTGAAAGTCGATCATCTGGTTCACATCCATGCGGTAGATGTGGTCTGCGCCGAATACCAGCACCAGGTCGGGATGCTGGCTCTCGATCAGGTTGAGGTTCTGGCAGATCGCGTCTGCGGTGCCCCGGAACCACGTCTCACCTTCCCGCATCTGTGGCGGCACCACGGTGACGAACTGGTTTGAAAACAGCGGGGAAAGTGTCCAGGCATTGCGGATGTGCTCGATCAGGGACTGCGACTTGTACTGCACCAGCAGGTAGATGGAAAAGATGCCGGAGTTGACGAGGTTGCTCAGCACAAAGTCGACGATGCGGTAGCGCGAGCCGAACGGAACCGCTGGCTTGGAGCGTTTCTCGGTCAGCGGCTTCAGACGAGAACCCTGACCGCCGGCCATAACCATCGCCATGATCCTGCCGGCGTTTTTGTGTTGCGGGCCAGATTGAAGCATGCAGGTATGTCCTCGTATCCAGTGTTTCCCTGTGGCGTACGTCTGCAGCGAATGTCGTGGTCTGCTCGTACGGGGAGCGTACGCCGGCGCGCTACGAACAGACATACGGCATAGACATGGCTGTGACCGTAAACAGGCAGTCCGGCGATTGCATTAACAAACCGCAATGCACAACGCCCGGGCGCTGCCGGACGTTGCTGGTCGGGCGCTTACCCGGGGCGCCCGTCGGGACGTCGCAGGCGCAGGTACTCGCTGCGTGTCCTCGGTCCGTACGTCCGGTAGCCTGGATTGATGTTGTTGCGGTATTCCGCCTTCAGTCGCGCCAGGCTGTCCTGACTTGTGGTCCGTTGCAGTGCCGCAACGTCCAGCCCGTAGGCCGCGGCGGCATTGAGTCCGAAGATGCGGCGGCGCGCCCGGGGGGTGATTGGCGGGTAGCCGTACTGGTCCTGCAGCGCCCCGGAAATCGAGAAGCTGCGCAGGGCCTGGATCTGGTCCTGCGGGCTGCCGTACCACAACGCGTCGGTGCCCCAGCAGATGCGCTCCTCGCCGAAGTAACGCAGCAGCTTGCCAAGCAGATGTGCGGCCTGGTCCGGCTGGCTCATGCAGGCGCGCCAGGTGCTGCCGAGTTCGGCATAGAGATTGCCGCGATCGGGTTCGAAACCGTTGTCCTGGTGGGCCTTGATGAGTCGGTCGACGCCCCGGTCGGCATCCGGATCGTAGGGACCCTCGGCGACGCCGGGTTCGAAGCCGGCGTGATAGCAGATGAATGTCACATCAGGAAAACGGCGTGCTGCCCGCGCGATGTCGGCCGGATGTGAATACCTGTACTCGAGGCCGCCCAGCGGGATGCCGCGGTGTGCGCAGATCACCTTCACGCCGAGCTCGCGCGCCTTTTCGATAAAGGGGATGCCGTACTCCTCGTCATCCATCCAGTAGCCGCTGCCGTCAGGGCCCCACTGGGGATAGGTCTTCCATGCGGCGATATTGAATTCCCGCGCCTGTTCGTCCATGAGCGCCAGGGCGCCGGGTTCGTTGGGCAGCACGCCGCCGTGGATGAGTGCGCGCTGCCGGCCACCGAGCGCAGCGACGAGGGCACGCGCTTCGGCGGCGTACTCGATGGGGGTCGGATTGCTGCCGCGTGCACCCCATAAGGCGGAAACCACGGCGATGCTGGTGTCGCTGTCGAGAAAGACGTCCTTGACCAGCTGTTCGGCGGAGTAACAGCCATAACCGCCAGGCGCGCACTTGCGGCGTTGCGCGAAGACCTGGTTCAGCACCTGTTCCCAGCGTTTGCCATCGGGGCCCTGTGTCCAGGAACCCGAGGGATCTACGCAGTGGGTCTGGATATCGAAAATAAACTCATCGCCGCCAAGCGCGTCCTGCGCCGCCGCGGGATCATGGGCCGCGTCGGCAGGAATATCGAATCTGCCGCCGCGCACCCCGGCACGGGCGTAGACCTGGTTGAACGCCAGCAGCGTCGCAGCGGAACCCATGAGGGTCTTGAGAAATGCGCGCCGGTCGAGTCCGGTTTTTTTTGCCGCCATGCCGACCCGCACCTGCGCATGCGCGTTGGCGACACGCTGCAGCCGGGTCAACGGCCGTGGTTCGAATTCACCATTGCTGGCAGTGTCGATCTTGATGGGCAGGCGGCTGCCCAAGGGATCCAGGTCCATAAGCATTCCTCGCAGCAGTGGTTACATGCAGTCCTGCAAACCAGTGTAGGTGAAATCTGTCGACTGTCGACGGTCACGGGCGGCAGGTCCGGCTGCTGCAGCGAACACACCACCGCACCGGCACCCGGCACCATTGAGATTTTTCAATGCGGTGCCATGCATCCCCGGGCAACACTGAATCTAGCCTGGCTGCGATGTCCTGTA
>JASFOC010000224.1:0-4973 GCA_050116715.1 Gammaproteobacteria bacterium | reverse complement strand
TTGATATAGATGACATCCGGGGCGATACCGTGCTCACGTTCGAATGCGTGTGCTGTATTGAGAAGGTAATCCAGCATGTGAGTTCCTTGTGACTGTTTCGGACACGCTCACAATGCCTGAGAATTCTGTCGCCATGATGACGAACCGGTTACAACTCCATGACCGCAACCCGGCGGCGATGCCGCCGGCCATTTCCAGGGGGGTGGCAGCAGCCACCCCTTTTTTGTTTCAGGGCTGGCGCAGCAGGCCCGGCAGCTCCCGCTGCTGGTAACCCCCATAGCCGTTGAACAGCCCGTCGGACAAGGCGGCATCCGAAACTGCCGTGACCTCGTAGCGCTTCCCATTCTCCAGGTCGCGCACCGCGACCGGCACGCCGTCGATGTCCGTCACCAGGAAATCGAGCTGCTTCGCCTGTTCGCCCAGCATGCTGCCGGCACTGTCGGCCATGCCCCGGGAAAATGACACCATCGCCTGCAGCGTCTCGAAGTCCTGTTTCGACAGCTTGCCGCTGGGGCCGGTCGCCATGCAGACTTCCGCCGCGGGCTTGCCGTTCTTCACGATGCCGCTGGCCTTGCAATGCAGGCCGGCAATGACATGTGAGCCGCGGGCAACGGTTTTCACCTGCTCCGCCTGCGGCTTGCCGCCTGCCGCCGGCGCGCCCGGGAACGCACCCATCCGCTGCTCGATCATGCGGCGCTGCGCCGGCGGCAGCCCGGCCAGCATGTCCGCCATGTAGGGCGCGACGGTTTCCCGAATCCCTGCCGCCGTTTTCAGCCCGGATTGCAGCTCGGCCTCGGTCATCTGCGTGTACTGCCGCTGCGCGGGCTCGACGTAGGTAATGGTCCCGGTGCCAGCGTCATAGACCACGTATTCATCCATCCCGGCCGCACTCATTTTGCCCTTGCCGCCGCGCAGCTGGATCAGCGACTTCAAGCCGTCCGATCCCTGCACGACCAGCGTGGCGTCCGCGCCGGCCGGCTGGGCAGCCAGCAGGATCATGACCGTGGCGATACCGTTGATGATGCGTCTTGAAACCATATAAATCTCCTCCGTTGCCAGTGAACGGGGCGAACCCCGTGCAGGTGGATAGTATGCGATACCGGCAGCGATCTCACGCAGTGAAAAAAACCGTCCGGGTTTCAGTATCCAGCGGTTCCCGGGAAATCCCGCACTACGGGTCAGGAAAGGCCCGGTCGCCTGCGGGCGTGCAGCCAGACGCATCTCGCCTATACTTTCCACAACCCTGCGGACACCGGCAACGAGGCAGCCACTTGGGCTTCTATCGCAAGTATATTTTGCCGCGCGCCACCCATTTCGCCTGCAGCCTGAAACCGACCATGCTGCAGCGCGGGAAGGTAGTGCCCCTGGCCAGCGGCCGGGTACTGGAAATCGGCATCGGCTCGGGCCTGAACCTGCCGTTCTACGCCGCCGGCAAGGTGGAACATCTCTGGGGGCTGGACCCGTCACGCGAGAACTGGGCCCTGACGGAAGGCAGCCGGGCGTCAGTCGATTTCGGCTTCGAGTTCCTGCAGGCCTCCGCCGATTCCATTCCGCTGGATGATGCCAGCGCCGACTGCGTGCTGATGACCTATACCCTGTGCAGCCTGCCGGCCGTGCGCCCGGCGCTGGAAGAGATGCGCCGTGTGCTCAAACCGGAGGGACAACTGATATTCTGTGAACATGGCACGGCGCCCGATGCCCGCGTGCGCCGCTGGCAGTACCGGCTGAACCCGCTGTGGCGACGCGTGTCCGGCGGCTGCAACCTGAACCGCACCGCACCGGAACTGCTGCAGCAGGGAGGTTTCACGATCCAGGAAATGGAAGCCGCTTACATCCCCGGCTGGAAACCGGCGAGCTACAACTACTGGGGCATCGCCAGGCCGGTTCGCTTTGCTTGAGTTCGGCAGTGCGGCCTGAAGACCGCGCCTGCAGGTTTCTCCCGGGGCCCGTCAACACCGGAACGAATCTCAAATACGGATTTCAGGGCCGTACAAAAAAACCCCGGCGTTAAGCCGGGGTCCTGTAACGCTCGGTTTGACGAAAAGGTTACTTCGTGCCGAGGTGTTTGCCGTTGTCGGATTTCACCGCGGGCGCCATCAGCATCATCGTGCGATCCTCACCACTGGCGGGGTGCTGCACGTTGATATAGGCCAGATGCGGGTTGAACGGGTCGAAATACAGTCCCGTAGCTTCCGCACCCAGGGTGCTCAGGCTGGCCCATTTCCCGATGGCCTCGGCCACGCCGTCATCGTCATCGTCGACTGCAAACCAGGTGTTTTCCTGGCCGCCGGGCTGATCTTCAACGATGTAGATGTTGCCGTCGGCATCGATGGCAAGGTTGTCCGGGCTGCTGAATTCGGACCCGACCGCAACACCGGTGGCCATATCGACAGTGCCCCGACTCGCGAACAGCTTGACTTCCATACGGCTCAGGTCGATCGAGAACACCTTGCTGTTGGTTGTCGTTGCGACGTACAGCTGCTGGGTGCCGTTACGCAGGGTCTTGATTTCCAGGTCTTCGGGGCGGTCGAAGTCGGTACCGAGAAATGCCGGCACGTTGGGCGTGGCACGCCCGTCGATCTCGTTGCCATGCACGAGCACCACACCGGGCAGGGGATTACCGTCCACGTCGGTCAGTGCTATCCAGGTCGCATCACCGGTGGCCTCTTCCACCGTGCCGTCACCAACCCGGAGCACGAAGGTCTGGCCCGCTGCGAAATACGCGTCGCCGTCGACGGCATTCGGATTCTTCGAGCTGTACTTGAAGATGTGGCTGTTGTTGCGCTCGTCGATGAAGTACAGGTTGTTGTCCTTGTCGAAGGTGAGACCTTCGTGGGAAACACGCGGCAGGATGCTGCGATGCTTGATGACGATGTCTGCCGGGTCGGCCAGCGGGTTGGTGACCTCGAACAAACGACCGTGGTCGCTGGGTGGGTTCGCACCCGGATCGCTCCAGGATTCTTCGGCGGTCAGGTAGCTGCCCCACGGGGTCCACCGCGACGCATCAAAGGATCTGTACTCGCCCGCAGCCGGCGATGCCCAGATCGTGACCGTTTGCATGGTGGTCAGGTCCGTGCGCTGAATCCCGGCTTGCCCGGTTTCAAACGGGCTGAACAGGTAACGCCCGGCATCGGGGCCGTTCTCGTTAACAGTGTGCATGTCATAGTTGCCGCTGTCGAAACGGTAGAGGTTGTTGATGTCGCGGGTAACAATATTCACCTGGCGAAAATCGGGAGAAGATAGCTGGAAAGGAGCGGACTCCGGAAGCGAACCGGCGACCGGGTCAGTGGTCATCGGGGTAAACTTGTCGAAATTCGTTTCGTCGGCCAGAACCTGTGTGGTCGCGAGTGCAATACCAATAGCGATTGCAAGCTTGTTCAATAACATAGTGGAGACTCCATGATGTGGAACGTAATTAAGAAACGAACACTGCGCGCCTTCCCGGACCAAGATTCAAACAATCACGCCCGGTCGACAGCCGTGTGATGCATAAGGTAGGAGCTATTGGTTACAGCAAGGCTTCAGTTTTGTGAAAAGAATATTGCATCAGACCGGCTGGCCCGATTCGCCGGGGTCGCGAATCCTCGCAGCCCTTGGCGGCAGGCCGGATTCTTGAGGTAACCCATCCCGGGCAGGGCGAACCCTCACCCCGGGATGCGTCTGAATATGATGTGATGTATTTGTCGCGAGGCGGGTTTTCCCGGATTCGGTTTTACACCATCCGGGCTGCAACTCAGTTTTTCTGTCGCAGGGGCAGCCGTTTTATACCCGGTCCTGGCCGCTAACCGCGAGGCGCGCCGCAAGCGGCGCACCCGCAATCCGTTACTTACTCGTTGCCTGTGTTCAACAACCGCAACCGGCTTGCTTCACAATCGGTCCGGCAGGTGGCCGCGTATCTCGCGTGCATCGAAGTGACCCAGGTTCTTTTCGATCTCCGCGATCCGTACATCGGGCGGAGTGTTCAGCTGCTTGCGCAGCAGACCGAGAAAATCCGGTCCCGCAACCAGCATCAGGCGGTTGCAGCGGCCATCTTGACAGGCAGCCTTGATATGCTCGCTGACTTCCTTGGAAAAACGGATGGCATCCTGCTCCATGGGCTCGACTGAAGCCCCCATGGCGTGTCTACCCTGGCCGGAACTATCGAAAGCACGTCCATGCCGGTCGGCATTGATATCCCGTGCATGTTCGCGTCCTTCGGGATGTTCCAGGGTTTCCACTTCCTGTAATGCGCCGCGTGCTTCTGTGACAGTGAAGATCCGCGCCTTGCTTCTGTCCGCGACGACAATCCAGTGTTTCGACATAACACCTCCCATGAACTCGGTTTACAAGACCAGCATAGACCATATTGCCAGCGCCATGCTGTGAAAGTCACACCCCGCTTTGAGGGGGTCATATTAACAGCCGTTTGGTATAGACTGACCAGGATCAATGACAACCAGGCCGCCTGACAGGCCAACCCGATACGACACCGGCCGTCCGCGGCCCGCACCTGCACACTTACCGGTAAAGACAATGCCATCCACTATACGACTCAGCCTCGCACTCGCCTGCCTGCTGCTGGTTCCCGCCAGCGGGCACACAGCGCCCCCGGCGGACCCGCACACGCCCGCTGGCAATCACCTGCAATTATCACCGGCATTGATGCAACTGCTGAAACAGGAAATGAACGCCATCCAGAAAGGCATGCAGGAACTCATCCCGGCAATCATCTCCGGCAACTGGCAGGAGGCCGCCGACATCGGTGAGCACATCCGGCACAGCTACATCATGCAGCAGGCGTTAACGGATGCACAAATAAACGAACTGCAGCATGGACTGCCGCCCGCCTTCCTGGAACTGGACCAGTCCTTCCATCACTCGGCTGGCATGCTTGCGCATGCGGCAAACATGCACAACGCCGAGCTGGTCAGTTTTTACTTCTACAAACTGACAGACACCTGTGTGGCATGCCACAGCAAGTTCGCAGAGTACCG
>JASFOC010000223.1:0-4986 GCA_050116715.1 Gammaproteobacteria bacterium | reverse complement strand
TACCTACCAGTTCTACGACGAGGAACTGCACCGGGCCACGCTGGAAAACCTGAAGCTCGAGAATGACCTGCGTCATGCACTGGCTACAGAATCACTGGAAATTCACTACCAGCCCAAGATCAACCTCGCCTCAGGCAGGGTTACCTCAGTCGAGGCACTGGTCCGCTGGCGCCACCCGGAAATCGGTATGATTCCACCCAGTGAGTTCATCCCGCTGGCAGAGGGAAATGGCCTGATCGTACCTATCGGCTACTGGGTCTTGATGACTGCATGCCGCCAGATCAGCGCCTGGCAGGCCGCCGGTCACGAGAATATTTCCGTGGCGGTCAACCTGTCAGCCTTGCAATTCCGCCAGCACGATCTGCTGGAGCAAATACTGCAAATACTCAGGGAGACCGGTATACACCCGCAGCAACTGGAACTGGAAATCACCGAGAGCACCATCATGGACAACATCGATGCAGCCGCCTCGACCATGCGTGCCCTGCACTGCTCCGGCATCCGCATTTCCATCGACGACTTCGGCACCGGCTATTCTTCCCTCAATCACCTGAAACGCTTCCCGATCAAAACCATCAAGATCGACCGTTCCTTCATCCGTGACATCACCACGGACTCCGATGATGCAGCCATTGTCGGTGCCATAATATCGATGGCGCACAACATGGAACTGAATGTCATTGCCGAAGGCGTCGAGACCGGGGAGCAGCTGGAATTCCTGCGCAAGCTGCACTGCGATGAAATCCAGGGCTTCCTGTTCAGCCCGCCGGTACCGCATCAGGAAGCAGGTGAATTGTTCAACCTGAATATCGCAGCTCGGCTGGAGTCACAAACCCCCGAACGCCTGGCTTCCTGATCGGCGCACGTCTCATGCCGGCCTTCTGGCCACCAGGTGATCGTGCCTTCGCCCCCGGCAGTTGCGTCCTGCGTACTCTACCGCAAGCATCCAGCTTGTTGCTCATCCCTTTCGGTGCATCGCTCCCGCGCATGGCCCAGGCCAGCCTCTCGATCGCTTCGCGCTCTCCCCTTCTCCCTGCGCTACGCGATGTACCTACATCCCTGTAGTCGCATCGCTCCCGCGCATCCCTGCGCTACGCGATGTACCTACATCCCTGTAGGCAAAAAAAAGGGCTGCATGAAGCAGCCCTTTGCGTTACTGATTTGTTTAACCGGATTACTGGCTCTGGCTGACCATGTAGTCGATCGCCGCCTGCAGGTCGGCCTCTGAACAGGCCATGCACAAACCCTTTGGCGGCATCGCGTTCAGCCCGTTGGTCGCGTTGGCAAGCAGCTTGTCCTTGCCCTGCGCGATACGTGGCGCCCAGGCGGCGGCATCTCCGACCTTGGGGGCACCGGCAGCACCCGTGGCATGGCAGGAAACGCAAGTGCCGTTGTAGATTTCCTCGCCTGATTTCGGCTCGGCAGCGGCACCGGCATCTGCTGTCACTGCAGCAGGTTCCGGTTCCGGCTCCGATTCACCGGCCACGTAGACCTGGCCGACAGGCTTGATATTATCGATAACCACCGCTTCCGGCTCGTACTCGGACACCTCGCGGGTCAGACTGGTCGCCGTAATGACCAGAATAATGGCAAGGACGGCCAATCCGGCCATGATCACAATGAAGGTCCTGTAAAACTGTTTATCCTGACTCAATGTCTTCTCCTGTTAGCTTGAACCTGAAAACCTTCCGGATCGGCAGGATCTTGCTGAATCCATGCTGAACATTCCGGCCCTGACCCATTCAATACCGGTCAGAAATTGCCGCCGAATTATACTGGGAATGAATCGGCACGGGAAATCCGCAAGGAATATCAGGAAAATCAACGGTATTCACAGGCATGGACCTGCCACACGGCACGCGCTATCCTAGCCAGCCCGTGGTTCGCGGCCTTGCAACAGGAAGCCGCGCACCTGCAGTCTGCGCCCGTAGCTCAGCTGGATAGAGTACCGCCCTCCGAAGGCGGGGGTCACAGGTTCGAATCCTGTCGGGCGCGCCATCTTCTGCAAGGTACCTGCCAGCCAGGTCACGGTTTGCGGGCAGTTCCTGTATTCCCTCAGTTACGCCAGCAGCTCACTGAGGCGATGGAAATAACCATTACCCCATGCTGGCTGACTCGGCTTGTGCGCGTGCAAGGCCGTTTGTGAGATTGAATTTCCAGCCGGACCGGGGGCATGTGTCAGCTCAGGACACACTACCGTAAGAGACAGCAGGGCGCCACTCACTGGCAAAAGGGGGATTGGCAGTCGCGGGCAAAAGCGACCGGCACGCACCCGGCCCGGCGCTGGCAGAAACCACTATGGTTCAGTTCAGGAATGCACAAGTCCGGGTGTATATTCACAGCATACAACTGTGCGTAACGACACCGTCGCCGAATGACTGGCTACACCCCTAGCTGATATCGAATATTGCCTTGCTGTCAGCTTCTTCTTTACCGCCGGTGATGATGTCCTGGTCTACATATTCCCGACTTGCTGCGGGAACCTGCACAAAATAACCTTGCGCCATACTGATGCCAAGCTCCCAGATCATTGCCAGGCATTCCGGGCTCTCCACACCTTCTGCGATGGTTATATAGTTATTTTTGGTTGCCAGATCGATAATGGCGGCAACCTTCGCCAGGCTCTCACCCCGCTTTTCGACATTACCTACCAGTTCCCTGTCTATCTTGAGGTAGTCGGTATGAACATGCATGAGATGCTGCAGGTTGGTTGACATCCGGTAGTGTTCAATCGCAATTTTACAGTCGAGCGCATGCAGTGCACTGGAGAGTGATGCCAAATTCCTGAGATCACTTTTTAATACGCTTTCTGCAATCTCGAATACCAGCTGTTCCGGCTTTACACCATACTCATCGATCCTGGACATGATCCAGTCCGGAAGGTCGTTATCCGCAACAGATTGCCTGGTCAGCTTGATGTAATACTTTGTCATCCCGTCATTGTGCCCGGATATTTCCTGCAATGCCTTGTCGATAATGAAACGGTCCACCTCATTTGCACAGCCGACACCTTCAGCCATGGCAAAAAATTCACCCGGCAGAATCATGTCCCCGCTTTTATCAACCAGCCTGACAAGGACCTCGAAGTGATTTCCCGGCTGCCCCCTGAGACTGGAAATCGGCTGGTAATAGATCATGATACGATTCTCGGAAATTGTGCTCTGCACCATCTCCCGATGCTGGTCGTCATTGCCGGAAATGTTTATTTCATCGGCAATTGCACTACTGACTATCACCCTGTTGCCACCCGACAGACGAGCTGCATCACACGCCAGGTCCACCCGGGAAATAATTTTCTCCGGGTTGTTGTCATTCCTTCGTAACGAACATATCCCGATGCTTGTTGTTGTAACGAGAGAGCGGCCACTGTATTCAAAGATTCTGGACTCTACGGCGGCGCGAATCCTGCCAGCCCTTTCCTCCGCCTCGTCTGCTGTTGTACTAGTGCACAGCACGGCGAAGGTACAGTCGCCGAACCTCGCCATGAGGTCGCCCGGATTGCAATCAGCTTCAATAATCCTGGAAACATCACTGACCACAGACTCACTTTCCACGACTCCGATTTCATCCCTGATCCTGGTGAAGTTGTCCAGCAATACATACATCAGGCTGTGGTCTTCCTCTGACCGGTCCTGCCGCGAGAGCAGCACATCAAGCTGCTCGATAAAATACGCACGACCCGGTGACAACCGGTTCTGCTGCGCATCCAGGCTGTCCGGCGAAATGCTAGAGCCCGCTTCCGCATCTGCTGCCATGGCCAGTGCCGTTTCCAGTTGCCTGCACCTTTCCTCCGATGCTGACAGCTCGGAAGCAAGTTTCTCCAGCTCGATTTTCAATTCCGTTGCAGTATCAGAGGAATCATCCCGCGCCTGGTGCATGGCATCGAGTTCGTACGCAATAGCCTCAGGATTCATTGCGTCTTGTGCAGCTGCTTCATAGGTCTGCAACTTTGCAGCAAGGTCGTTTTCACGAGAACAGGCGGCCTCCAGCTCGGTCTGGAGCTCTGCCACCTGCGCCTGCAGGGATGTCATGAGCTGCGATTCCTCACCATTTTGTGCCATATAATCTCGTGTTTTTCGCAGGGCAACACGTAACTTTCGATTGAGCGATTCCAGCTTGTCTGCCTTTTCCGCTTTCATCCCCAATACCTGGTTCTGCTCCATCGCCTCATTCAGCCTTGCTTCAAGCTCGCGCATGGCGTTCGGCAGATCCTCCATATCACTCGCATCAGCCTGCTGACCTTCCGGAGAAGGTCCTGCGGGTTCAAGACGCGACCGCAGCAATTCAATCTGGGCGGCTTTCTCCTCCAGTTGCTGCCTGTGCACCACCTTCTCGGTTAAAGAGGACTCATGCAGCGCATGATTGAGATTTTCGAGTTTTTCCGAATGCGCCTGCAGGCTTTCCAGCTCGGCTTTGACCGCGGTGACACATGCATTCAGTTCTTCACGGTCAGACGCATGGGATTCAGACTGCAGGCGCATTGCTTCGATCTGCGTATTGACCTCGTCCTGCAATTCCACCACCTGCTGGTCGAGTTGCGAAACCTTATCATTTCTCGACTCCACCTCGGTAAGCAGGTCGTCAATCCGCTTTCCAGCGGTTTCATATAATTTCTGCAAGTCATTCAACTTGCCGTTCAACACTTCTTTTTCAGTTGCAAATTCATTCTCTGCAGCGCGTGCCGCTGCAGCATGCACCTCGATGGTTTCGTTCAGCTCACTAACACGGTCCAGCAAACCATTGATTTCTGCTTGACGTTCATCCAGAGCCCTTTCATGCTCACATACCTTGTCCTGCAGCGTATTCCGCTCGGCTTCCGTGTCTTGAAGCCGTTGCATCAACTCCCCGGTTTCACGGGCATATTCTTCTTCTCTCATGCGGGCCTTGCCTGTCTCGTCATCCAGCGCAGCCCTGACAGACTGGATCGCCTCATCAAGCTCACTGATCCTCGTGGTGCGTTCCTGTATCGTCCTGCGGGACAACTCC
>JASFOC010000222.1:0-5003 GCA_050116715.1 Gammaproteobacteria bacterium | reverse complement strand
TGTAGGTGAAATCTGTCGACTGTCGACGGTCACGGGCGGCAGGTCCGGCTGCTGCAGCGAACACACCACCGCACCGGCACCCGGCACCATTGAGATTTTTCAATGCGGTGCCATGCATCCCCGGGCGACACTGAATCTAGCCTGGCTGCGATGTCCTGTAACTGCGCCAGGCCGCAGCACAGCCGCAACCAGGAGGAACAGCTATGGCAACGCCCGGCGGTATTACAGTTTTGGCCTGGACAATTATTGTCTGCGGCACAGCGCTTGCCGTTGCTGCCGCGGTCAAGCCGTTTTTTGACGACGGCTTTCATCTGCAGGTCGGGGTGTTGCTGGCCGGTTTGCTCCCGTATTTCCTGTACGCGGTCATCGCTGTGATGCTGCGGCGGCCGGTTACCATCGTCGCCGGTATCGTGCTGCTGGCTGTCCACGCATGGCTGGTCCTGTCCGAGCGTTTCTCCGGTACCGTGGATTACAGCGGCAACCTGATCTATTACCTTCCCGTGCTGCTGGCAGTCGCCCTGATCCCACTCTGGATCATGGCCATGCGGCAACCCTGGCGTAACCAGGGCAGCCTCGACATGCAGGACCCTGCCACATGATGCCGCTGCCGGTTCAATGACACCGGCGCCTGCCGGAATGACTCGCGGCAGTCGCAGCCGCAACCAAAAAAGCCCGGGCCATACTCACGAAGACCGCGGCGCTAGCGGCCATGGCGGCAGTGGTCCATGCCCGTGCCGGTTGCGGGGGAAATTCCTGCCACTGAACGGCGCAGTACCTGGCTCGCATGGCATCCAGCCGGGTCCCGGCAGCCAATCCATGCGCTGGAAATATCCCGGATAGTGACTGCGTATATTGATGATTTTCAATGCGATTGTCGCACGCACCGGCCAGACTTGAACGACACGCTGGAAAGCCGGGTATTACTGCAGTGGTTAGGCGCTGCATGCCATGCACGCGTCAGCCGTTGTTGCCGGGAGACTGTACCAGCCCGCCGTGCGGCGCTGGTGTCTTTGTCTGCAGACTCAGGCGGTCGTGCCACATGACGCCGTCGTATTGCAACCGGGAGAAGTTGTTATGAAGCGCATTGTCATCGTGGGTGGCGGGTTTGCCGGGGTGGCAGCGGCCAGGCGCCTGGAACGACGCATTCCCGCAGACTGGCAGCTGGTTCTTGTCAGCGCGGAAAACTTTATGCTGTATACACCGCTGCTTCCCGAGGTTGCCGGCGCCTCCCTGCTTCCCGGTCACAGCGTGGCGCCGCTACGCAGCATGCTGCGGCGCACGCGCTACTACCAGGCGCAGGTAGAGGAAATAGATCTGCAGCAGCGAATTATTCGCTACCGGAGCCGCGACCTGCACGAGTTGTCGTTTGATCATCTGGTACTGGCGTGTGGCAAGGTCGCCGATATCGGTATTGCCGCTGGCATGCAGGAGCAGGGTTTGCCATTGAAGACGGTCGGCGATGCATTGCACATACGCAATCAAGTCATCAACCGCCTGGAGGAGGCCGAACTCGAGAAGGACCCGGATGTGCGCCGCACGCTGACCAGCTTCATCGTCGTGGGCGGTGGAACCAGCGGTGTCGAGGTGGCGGGCGCCGTTGCAGATTTCATGCGTGCCGCACGCAAGAACTATCTGCGTACCAGGGTGCTGGATACCAGGGTGATTGTGCTGGAGAGCGGCGCCCGGCTGGCGCACGAATTCCCTGCCGCCCTGGGAGAGGCGGCGCTGAAATCCATGCGCAATCACGGGGTTGAAGTCCACCTGAATGCCCGTGTGAAGTCGGTTAGTCCGCAGGGCGTCAAGACCGAGTCCGGTGACTGGTTCCGGGGCGGCAACGTCATCTGTACTATCGGCACGCAGCCGAATCCGGTGCTGGAGACATTTGATCTGCCTACACAGAAAGGCCTGGTCAGTACCGGGCCGGACATGTCCGTCGCGGGCCTGCAGGGTGTCTGGGCAATTGGTGACTGTGCGGCAGTCGTCAATGCGCATGACGGTGAACCCAGCCCGCCGACCGCCCAGTTCGCTGTGCGTCAGGGTAAGCAGGTGGCAGACAATATTGAACGCGTGATCCGCGGCAAGTCCACCCGTCCGTTCAGCTATCGTCCTCTCGGACAGCTCGCTTCCATCGGCCATCGCCGGGCAATCGCACATGTGACCGGCCTGCAGATTTCCGGATTTCCGGCCTGGTTGCTGTGGCGCGCGGTCTATTTGTCCATGCTGCCGACATTTCTCCGCAAGCTGCAGGTATTTTCCGAGTGGACACTCGAGCTGCTGTTTCCGCGGGATACCACGCAACTGCATCTGCAACGGACCACAGCACAGCCGGGGGCCGCTGAAAGCGGGCAGCCGGCGGCGTCACCGGCCAGCAAGGCAGCTTCCGGCTAGCGCAGTCAATCCCCGGCGGGCACGTGCAGTTTTACGCCGGTTACGCTTTTGCGCTTGCGGCACGGCCTCGCCGCCATTGAGTCTCCCGGGGTGTTTTCCGAAGCGTGCTGCCTGCCGGTGTGCATGGCGGCTGGAAGCTGTGCCAGCCGTATAACGCAGAAGTGTCTTTCAACCGGGGAAGGCCGGGACACCGATCAGGCGCAGGTGCAGCCAGAAACCAAAGGCGAGATAGACCGCCAGACCCAGGACGACGGCAATGACATCATTGGCTGCAGTCGCCGGTGCAGCCGGCACGGGATGGGGGGTGCGGTGCTTCAGCGAGATACGGTCCACAACGGCCCACACCAGAAAGGTTCCGAACAGCAACACATCGGCGAGGGTGCCGTTGGCCAGCAGGTGGGCCGTTGCCCAGAGCTTGGTCGCTGCCAGCATCGGGTGCCGGGTGGCATTGCGGATGCGTCCCGGCAGGTAAGCCGCGAACAGCAGGGGAAACACGGGTATCAGCAGTACCACCGCGACCAGGCGGAGCCAATCCGGCGGTGTGTACAGGACCACCGGATCCAGGCGGACAAGAGCGTACCCATGAATGATGAGTAACAGCCCGATGAATGCAACGAGTCCGTATCCACCTTTCCAGACCCACTCGCCGAGACGTGCCGCCGCACGGTTGCGCCAGCCGTCATTGACGATGGAAATCGAGTGGACGCTGAAGAAGATGACGAGGCCTGCCAGGAGTTCAGTCATGGGATGTCCTCACAGCGGTGGTTTGAGGTGAAATGCCGGACATGCCGGAGGCGATACTGGTAGATAGCATAAGCCGGCGTGACTGCCGGCACATTGCGAAATCGCAATGTGCCATGCCGAGAGTCATTCCAGCCCCGCCAGGGACTGGCTCCGGCGTGCAGATCAAGCAGATGCGCCGTGACATGGGGCGCGGACGATTCGGCACTGGAAGCTGAACTGCGCACGCTGCCGGCAGTACGGCGGGCGCATCATCCCGGTGTGCACGCGCGGATTGCACGAAATGCCGGGTGGGTGCAGCCTGCATCTGTTCAGCGACGCTGGTGAGGACGACCGTTGACCGGCACCTTCCCGGGAAAACCGTCCGCCCCTGATTGTTTCGCCACGCAAGACTGCCGGCTGGAGACTATTCATGCGCCACCGGCTTGCTTACGGAAAGGATGCCGGGTCTGTGAAAACCCAGTCCCGATCCTTTACGGGTGTATGGCAGGCAATGCAAACCGCCATTCCTTTTTCAAAGGGCTTTTGCTCAAGCCCCACCCAGCGTGCCCAGCCCCAGCCGTAGCTGTCCGTGTATTTCGTCGAGTCTTTAAACATAAACTCGGCGTGGACAAACTCGCCCGGCACGGTGGCCGCCTTCCATGCATCGAGCTGGCTGTCCTTCCACACGACCTTGGCAAGGATGGCGCCATCCGGCCATGGATTCGTGTTGCCGGCACGTGCAGCCTGCACCGCCACCGCGTTGCCCAGTATTACCCGCAGCGTGTTATTGTCCGTACGATGTGATACCGCAATGGCGGCCCAGTTCTGCCATCCTTCCGGATAGGAAATCCCGTTAGAGGGGGCGGGCATCATATCCGCGGCATACACACCGGGGGTGACTGAAAGCAACAGGATGGCCAGCAGTTTGAACGGTGTTTTCATGTTTTATATCCTCCGTTGAAGACTGTGATGTCCGGATAAGTTGAGCAATGTTGTATCGCTGTAACCTTGCTTGAGGTACCAGACAAGACCTCGCCGGTGTTAAGCCTGTCCCGGCAATTGAAATCATCATACGTACATTGGCTGCCTGTCCAGCAACCGCAGCCAGCCACGCGCAATGCGATAGACCAGCCACAGGGTCAATGCCAGCAGCAGGCCCAGCCCGACCGGCGCGCCGATCAGGGTCACAATCAGGAGCATGGCGATGAGCAGCCATAGCAGTGCAAACCAGAACGTGCGAATCTGCCAGCGATAGTGTGATTCCGCCCAGCTGCCACGTGCACCCGCGCGTTTCACGTAATTGATGATGACGGCGATGATCGATGGCACACTTCCGACAAATGCACCAACCACCGTTGAGGCTCCCACGATACCCAGGCCGATGGCAAATGCATGTAACCCGTACACGATATGTGCTGCCGTGAGTGCAGTGGGTAGCGGTTCACTATTCTGGTCGTCTGCGGGTACCAATACGCTTCTCCTTATCTGTAAAGCAGCCATGAGTGGCCGGTGTCCTGATGACTTCTGATTTTGTGTGGACCGCCTCCATTGACGTGCTAGAATTCCGGCGTCGCTTCGTCCTGTCGCCCCTCGGGAGCATAGCCCAAATGAAAAAGTTTTTCGTAACCTGGAACGCGATGTTCTGGCCGGCAGTCGTGTTCGCCGCGCTGTCGGGCACAGTATTCGCCGAGGATTGCCCTACTGATATCAAGGCAGTTACCGACAAGGACGTCCACGTCCCCCTGGAGGTCCTGTCGTATCGCGTATTGCCGCTGACAAAATGCGAGCTGGAAGCAGAAGCACAGGCATGGCTCGCGCTGTTGAAGGCAAAAGTCACAGAAATCAGCAATACCGAAGTCGCGGCAATCTACAAGAAAGAAGAGATCAAGAAG
>JASFOC010000221.1:0-5024 GCA_050116715.1 Gammaproteobacteria bacterium | reverse complement strand
GGCTGGTGAGGATGCCCTGTGAAGCAAAGAAGCCGTGAATGTCCTCGGGCTTGGTTTCCTCGCGCACCAGGATGATCTTCTCGCCGGCGCGTCCCAGCAGTTCCGCGCGGTCAGCATCGAAGGCGACGGCCCCGGAGGCACCACCCGGGGAGGCGGGCAGGCCGACAGCCACCGGCTGGACCGTGTGGGCGGGGTCAAGCATGGGATGCAGCAGCTGTTCCAGTTCCTCGGGATCGACGCGCAGCAGTGCTTCGTCACGGGTTATCAGGCCCTCGTTGACCATCTCCACCGAGGTGCGCACCCGCGCAGTGGCGTTCATCTTGCCGTTGCGGGTCTGCAGGCAGTAGAGCGTGCCTTTCTCGATGGTGTACTCGAAGTCCTGGATCTCGCGGTAGTGCGATTCCAGGCGGTTGCGCAGGTCAACCAGCTGCCGGTACATCTCCGGCATTTCATCTTCCATCTCCTGCACCGGTTTCGGTGTGCGAATCCCGGCAACCACGTCCTCGCCCTGGGCATTGACCAGGTACTCCCCGTACATGATGTTTTCACCGGTTCCCGGGTTGCGCGTGAAGCCGACGCCGGTGGCGCTGTCGATGCCCATGTTGCCGAATACCATGGTCATGACGTTGACCGCGGTACCGTTCGCCATGTCGGCGGTAATGTTGAATTCGTGGCGATAGTCGATCGCGCGCTTGCCCATCCAGGAGTTGAATACTGCCTTGATCGCGATTTCCAGCTGTTCAAAAACATCGTCCGGGAACGGGCGTCCGGTTTCCTGGCGTACCACATCCAGGAAGACGTCGCTGATTTCGCGCAGGTTTTCCGCGCTCAGGCCGACGTCGGCCTTGACGCCCTCACGTTTCTTGAGTTCCTCGAAGGGTTCGTCGAATTTCTCGTCGGCGATGCCGAGCGCCACCTTGCCAAACAGCTGGATGAAGCGCCGGTAGGCATCGTAGCCGAAGCGTTCGTTGTCCGTTTGCTTTATCAGGCCGGCAAGGGTTGCCGAGTTCAGCCCGAGGTTGAGAATGGTGTCCATCATGCCGGGCATGGAGAGCGCCGAGCCGGAGCGTACCGACAGCAGCAGGGGGTTGTCGGGGTCACCGAAGCCCTTGCCGGTGCTCTTTTCCAGCTGACTGATCTGGGTGCGCACGCTTTCGATCAGGCCGGCGGGAATGGCGCGCTCGGGCGAGGCCAGGTAGGCCAGGCAGGCCTCGGTGCTGATGACGAAGCCGGGCGGCACGTTGAGCCCGATCTGGGTCATTTCGCACAGGTTTGCACCCTTGCCCCCCAGCAGTTTCTTGTTGTGGCCGTCGCCTTCCTGAAAAGAAAATACATATTGAGTCGAGATGGTCGTGGTATCCATAGGGGAGAAAGTTTTCCTGTTGGTGTTTGAAAAATGAACCAAGGCAAGCAGTTGGAGATGCTGTCAGCCCGTAACCGCTAACGGTCCGGCATGGCTGCCGTGCATCGCTGGCTTAAAAATAATCCCGCCATGATAGTGAAGTCGCGCTACGTTAACCATGCCCTGTTAGAAAATGATTAGTGGCCCGGGCTCATGCCAGCATGCGCTTGATGGCCTCGATGCGGCGGGCGCGCATTATTACAGCAATTTCCGGGCCGTGTTTACCAGCGGGTGCCTTGACCTGCAGGCAGGCCCGGCGCGCCTGCAGGACAAGCCGGGCAGGCGGGTAATCCAGCAGTCCGGCATCCCGGCTGCGGGCCTCGGCTTCGCACACCAGCAGCAGGTCATCCAGACGCTCCGCGCGGCGCAGGGCATCCAGCGCCATCAGCAGGTCCAGCACGGCGTCGGCTGCAAGGCTTTCGATATCATGCACCTGGCTGCGGTATTGTAGCGCCAGCAGCGCCAGTTCGCGGCAGGCATTCGGCGTGCGCAGGCGTTCGCACAGGGCAGTCAGGCGCGGTTTGTCCAGGGCGGTCGGGTCGGCATTGTCGATGTCGCAGATGAGCGCGGCCCAGCGCACGGCCGGTTCCTCGCTGAGCCGGACGGCTGCCTGCAGCACCGGCAGGGCGGCATGCACTGCTGCCGTGCTGGCATGGCCTGCAGGCGGATAAAGTGGTGCCAGTTCGGGAAACAGCCGGTCCAGTGCACCACAACCGTGCAGCACCTCGAAAAAACGCACCGGATCAGGTTCGCCCAGCGCCTTCACCAGTTCCGCCCAGACGCGTTCCGGCACCAGCTGGTCGACTTCCCCGCTGGCGACCATGGACCGCAACAGCCTGTTGGTGTCGTGTGCCACGTGGAATCCCCAGCGGGAAAATCGCGCCGCGAAGCGCGCGATGCGCAGGATACGCACCGGGTCCTCGGTGAAGGCGGGGGAGACATGCCGCAGGATGCCGTTGTCGAGGTCGTCCCTGCCGCCGTAGGGGTCGATCAATTCGCCAGCCGGGGTTTCTGCCATGGCATTGATGGTCAGGTCCCGGCGCAGCAGGTCTTCTTCCAGGGTGACATCGGGATCGGCGTGAACCGCGAAACCGGTGTAGCCGGGGCCGGTCTTGCGCTCGGTGCGCGCCAGTGCGTACTCGTCTCTGGTTTCGGGATGCAGGAACACGGGGAAGTCCTTGCCGACGGGCTTGTAGCCGAGCGCCAGCATTTCCTGCGGTGTGGCGCCGACTACCACCCAGTCGCGTTCCCTGACCGGCAGGCCCAGCAGCCTGTCACGCACCGCGCCACCGACGAGATAGACCTGCATGGACAGCGCCCGCAACCCGGGCCCGCTCAGTTGCGCCGCGCCTGCCGGCGCAGTAACGGGTAGCGGCCACGGGAATTCCTGCCGGCAAGGTAGCCCGGCACCACTGCCGCAACCGGTGTGGGCCTGATCCCCAGCGTGGGCAGCGCGTTGCGGCTGCAGATGCTGTCTTTCTGCAGGGAATGGTAATTGTCCATGCTGAACGGCTTGCCGGGGAGCATGCCCAGCGTCCATGCCTGCAGCCGCGACAGGGCATCACCCAGGCCGATGACCCGGCAGCGCAGGTCCAGCAGGTCGCGGGTGTACTCGACCAGTTCCCGCAAGCTGTACACATCGGGGCCGCACAATTCCAGGCGTTCCCCGCCGGTGGCACTGTCCAGCGCGCGGCACATTGCCTCACTGACATCCGTGACACAGACCGGTGCGAAGCGACTGTTCGGGCAGGCCAGCGGAAATACCGGTCCCGCGAGCCGCAGCAGCCCCGCAAAGCGGTTGAAGAAACTGTCCCCCGGTCCGAATATCACCGACGGCCGGAAGCTGGTGACCAGCAGTCCTTGTTGCGCGGCGGCATGGACGCGGTCCTCGCCTTCGCCCTTGGTCCTGAGGTACAGGCTGTCGCGCTCGCCGGCATCGGCGTTCAGCGCGCTCATGTGCAGCAGCCGGAGGACACCGCTGGCAAGGGCGGCATCGGCAACCCGCTGCGGCAGTTCCACGTGTGCCTGCTGAAAGCCGCGCCCGCGCTTGCCCGTCTCGTTCAGGATACCCACCAGGTTGATGACTGCGCTGCAGCCGGCGAACGCCCGGCGCAGCATTGCACTGTCATGCACATCAGTCTCCACCAGCGTGATATTCGGGTTTACGCCGAGCGCGCGGTGCCGCTGCAGCCGGCGGGTCAGTACGTGCACCCGGTACCCGTCCCGGGTCAGCCGGTGGGCAAGGTGGGAGCCGACAAAGCCGCTGCCACCGAGTATGCAGATCGTTTCCTGGTTCATGAGTTTCCCCGGTTTTCGGTTGAATCGCCCTGTGCCGTTGCCTTGCCGGCGTCAGGACGAGGATTTTTCGTAATGCGAGCGCGGCATGACCGGCGGCATGTGCTTGTGCAGCGGTATTATCTTCTGCTGCATGCGCCAGTCATAGATCGCGGCATAGGCCAGCACGCGCTGCACATACGTGCGTGTTTCCTTGAAGGGAATCAGCGCAATCCAGCTGGCGGCATCCCGGCTTTCGGTTTCGGGCAGCCAGCGGCGCACGCGGTGCGGGCCTGCATTGTAGGCTGCGGAGGCCAGCACGATGCTGTTGTCGTACTGATCCATGACCTGCTTCAGGTAGGCGGAGCCGATGCTGATGTTCTTGTCCGGCTCGAACAGGTTGCGCGTACTGGCCAGCGGGATATCGTACTTGCGCGCGGTGACGCGTCCGGTCTGCGGCATGAGCTGCATCAGACCCATGGCGCCGGCATGGGAACGGGCATCCTTGTTAAAGGCGCTCTCCTGGCGAATGACGGCATAGACATGCCCGGGGTCGAGCTGGTAATTGCGTGCCTGGCGCTGCACGTCCTCGGCGAAACTCAGCGGAAAGCGCAATGCCAGGTCATCGTAGTCACCGCTGCGCGCAACCGTCAGGATGGCGCGGTCATGCCAGCCCCACTGTGATGCCAGCACGGCGGCCAGCTTGAGGTCGGCGTCGGACAGCCCCTGGATGGCTTGTTCCCACTCGCGCCGCGCATCGGTCAGCAGCTCCGCACGGTAGAGTTCGCGGGCGCGCACAAAGCCGGATCGCTGCGCCAGGCTGTCCAGCGTTGTCCCGGTGTACTCGACTGGCTGGTTTGACATTTCGTAAGGCCAGCGCAGGAAGTCCGCCGCGAGAAAGCCGTGATAGTCGCGCAGCCTGGCCAGTTGCCCGAATTCGTCCATGGCCTGGATGCGCCGGTCGGTCTTTTCCAGTGCCACCGCGTGCCAGTAGCGCCATTCTTCCCGTTGTGCCTCGTCCTGCGGCAGCGCCTCGATATGTCTCGCCACAGCGGTCCAGTCGGATTCTGCCAGCGCAGTGCGAATGCGCCAGGCGCGCACGGTCTCGTCTACTGCCGCGTCCGGCACATCGACCAGCCAGGCATGCGCCGTCGGCAGGTCCTGCCAGACCGCTGACATGGCGATTTTCCTGTCGACCTGCCAGACCTGTTCCGGTGTGAAGGCGTATTGCGACCGCAGCGACTGCCAGCGGCGATGCGCCTGGCCGGCATCGCTGCCGGCGAGGCGCTGGATGCTGTAGAGAACAATCTCGCGAGTGCGCGGTGTGTCCCGGCGCAGTTCTCCGGAT
>JASFOC010000220.1:0-5037 GCA_050116715.1 Gammaproteobacteria bacterium | reverse complement strand
TGGCCATCAAGTTGCGCATCGGCAAGCTGCCCACCGGCTCAAGCTGGCTGGAACTGTACGGAGTGGCTGCCCTGTGTGGCATCGGCTTCACCATGAGCCTGTTTATCAGCGGCCTCGCCGCCGAGCAGATCGGCCTCGGCGGTGTGGCTGACGACCGGCTCGGGATTTTACTGGGGTCGGTGGTTTCGGCCGGCATCGGCTACTTCACCCTTTCCATCGCGTCGCGCCGCCGGCGTGCCTGATTCCGCACTCCGGCATACCGTGAGCGCGAACCAGCCGCTGCAATTACCCTGGCACTTGCTGCTGCTCGACCTGATCGGGACCGTGCTGATTGCCATGGGCGTATACGCATTGCTCACCCCCGGCACCGCGCTGTTTCCCGGGCCACTGGCTTTTCCCTACCCCGAATGGCTGCTGATCCTGGCGGGGCTGGCCAGCATGCTCCCGGCAGTCAGGGGCTTGCTGGCCTTCCTGGCACAGACACGCCGGCGCTGAGTGCCAGCTCACCCGTCCACCCGGCCCGCAGCCTGGTCCCTGCCGCAGATCGCCCTGCTGCTGGCGAACCTCGTTCCCGTCTTTGGCGCGCTGTATCTTGACTGGGACGTGAGCTCGATTATCGTGCTCTACTGGGCGGAAAACCTGATCATCGGCGGTTTCACCCTTCTCAAGATGCTGGTTACAGGAAAGGCCGGGGCGCTGTTCCGGATGCTGTTTTTCTGCGTCCACTACGGCGGATTCTGCGCCATCCACGGGATCTTCGTGCTGGAGCTCACCCGGTTCGCCGGAGAACACTTCACAGCGGCTGCGGCGGCCAGCTGGCCGGGGCCGCTTGCCCTGCTGCAGAGGTTCATCGGCATGCTGGAGCAGGTGCTGGCGGCAGCACCCGAGGCCTTTCTCTGGGGCTGCCTCGCGCTGCTGCTCAGTCACGCAACGTCCTTCCTGCTGCTGTTCATCGGGCAACAGGAATACCGGCACACAACGGTCAACGAGCTGATGAAGGCGCCCTACCAGCGCATCGTGGTAATGCATATTGCCGTCATCGCCGGCGGTTTCCTGGTGGTGCGGCTGGGTTCACCGCTGGGACTGCTGTTTGCACTGGTTGCACTCAAGACCGGCATGGATATCATGCTGCATAATCGCTCGCATCGCCGCTCAGCCGTTGGTGACAGCGCAGCTGCCGGCAACGATTAACCACAAAAGGAGTATGTCATGGAGGTAGGTGGAATCCTGGGTGTGCTGGTCCTGCTCGCGGATGTATGGGCCATCCTGAACATCTTCCAGAGCGCAGCCTCAACCGGCAGCAAGGCCCTGTGGATCGTGCTGGTGCTGGTGCTGCCGGTGCTGGGGGTCATCATCTGGTATTTCGCCGGCCCCCGGCAAAGCACGTAGACTGCTTCAACCCGGAAGTAACAGCAGCTGGCCGTTCATGGCTTGACTGAACATATTTTATGGCCACGGAATCCACGGAAAAACACGGAAAAATTTCCAGGTAAACTCCTTTTTGGCGAGGCTTGTATAAAGGGGTGATAATCATGCAGCCGGAATGGAACGGACATCTACAAAGAGAAGATGAGACCGGCTACCGGTCGAGAGGCTGGCCTGGGCCACGCAGGTGCTTGAACACCAATGACAGGCGCTCCAGGCGACGCAGGAGCAACTGGCGAGTGGAACCAGGAGATGCCAGGTGCCCCCGGGTTTATTCGCTTCGCTAACCCTCCAGGCCTGCACCCGGGCTGTTCGGGATCTATCAAGGTAGTTTTGCAAAACTCAAAATCTGGGTCCTATTAATGAGTATTTTTTTCTTTCCGTGTTTTTCCGTGGATTCCGTGGCCAGGATTTTCGTCGTCATCAACCTGTAATGGCAGCCGTGACAGACAGCAGGCACAGCAACTGGCTGCGAGGCTACTATTTCAGCACCCCGCTGTTCATGCTGGCGGACAGCCTGCTGGGACTGGATTTCCGCGTCTCCGGCCTGCATGTTCCAGGCTACCGGTTTGCCTACTACGGCTTTTGCATGCTCTGCGCCCTGTTGCTGTGGTACCGGCCACGGCTGTCCCCGCTGGTCGGCATGGGCGAGAGCAGCGTCAACCTGACCCTGCTCATGCTGGGCGTGATGCTGCCGATCCTGCGGCCGGACCTTGCCGGGAGCGGTACTTACCCTGGCCTGCAGGGTATGCATCTCGTTAACTTCATCCTGACCGGCGGCATTCTGCTGGCAGCCTTCTACACGGCGCAGCGCAGACTGCTGCAGCACTGAGCACCACACCCGCATGCACGCCAGCAATGACGACAAGCCACAATCCAGCCCGCATGGCCCCGGCGTGCGCATCCACCCGCCGCTGATCTATGCCAGCAGCATCCTCGGCGGTATCGGGATCGACCGCGTGGTGCCGCTGCCGATGCCGCTCGGCCTGCACGGACCGTTGTATTCCGTGATCATCCTGGCGCTGGTCCTGCTGCTGGCCGGTCTGTGCATCTACGAGTTTCACAAAGCCGGCACCGATGTGCGCCCCGACAGGCCGGACAGTGCACTGATTACCAGCGGCCCCTATTGCCATTCCCGCAACCCGCTGTATCTGGGGCTGACCCTGGTGCAGGTCGCTGCCGCCACCTGGTTCAACAATGCCTGGGTACTGGCCATGACCGCTGTGTCGGTCGTGGTCATCTCCCGCTACGCCATTCGCCGCGAGGAGGATTACCTGGAACGGCTGTTCGGTGAACCCTACCGCGACTACAAGCAACGCGTGCGCCGCTGGTTCTAGCCCATGACCCTGTTTACCCGTCTGTTTCGCAAGCGCCCCAGGCCGCCCTCGCCGGGCGAACAGGCCGCGGCGGTGCTGCACCGCTTCACCACGGCGACCATCATGGGCGTGGACCGGGAAGACCTCGGCCGCTATCCGGCCAAGCAACGCAAGGTCATGGCGTTTCACTACGGCGCCATCCGCTGCCTGGCAAGGGAATTTGACCTGGACGAGACCGAAACCCTGGCCATGTTCGTCATGTTCGTGAGCAAGTACTTCAACCTGCCCGTCTCGGAAACCGGCAGCATCAGCGAGCGCCTGCAGGGCTTCCGGGACAACCCGGATGAACACCGCTTCCTGGAGGCCGGCGAGGATGTCTTCAGGCGCTGGCACGAGCAGGGAGAGCGCCGCGCACCGCTGGTGCTGGGTGAAATGCTGCAGGCGTGAGCACGCTGGAAGCCCTGCTGCGCGAAGTGCGCCACTGCACGGCCTGTGCGGAACACCTGCCGCTGGGCCCCAACCCGGTACTGCGGGCCGGGTCAACGGCACGCCTCCTGATCGTGGGCCAGGCCCCGGGTACGCGGGTCCATCACACCGGTATTCCCTGGAACGATCCCAGCGGCGAGCGCTTGCGCGACTGGTTACAGTTCGACCGTGCGCTGTTCTACAACAGTGCACGCGTCGCGATTATTCCCATGGGCTTCTGCTACCCGGGCAAGGGCGCCTCGGGCGACCTGCCGCCGCGGCCGGAGTGCGCGCCCCTGTGGCACCCGCGCCTGCTGGCAGCGCTGCCCGAGCTGCAGTTGAAACTGCTGGTGGGCAAATATGCGCAGGATTACTACCTGGGAACCCGGCGCCAGTCCCTGGCCGACACCGTCAGGCAATTCGAACACTACCTGCCGGAGTTTTTCCCGCTGCCCCATCCCTCGCCGCGCAACATCCGCTGGTTCCGCAACCATCCCTGGTTCGAGGCCGAGGTCCTGCCGGTCCTGCAAGCCCGGACCAGCGCCATCATCGGCCGGTCATCGCCGGACAACCCCCCTATTTCCTAGTACTCTACTCGGGTATTGCAGCAGAGAACGCATGGACAGGCGGACTCTGCTAAAATCCTGTACCCGGTTAATGACCATGCCAGATAAAACATACCCACTACTCGCAACCATTGATTCGCCCGCCGACCTGCGCACCCTGGACAACGTCCAGCTGCAACAGCTGGCCGGTGAATTACGCGAATTCCTGATTGAATCGGTTGCCAACACCGGCGGCCACCTCTCTGCCGGCCTGGGAACGGTGGAACTGACGATCGCCCTGCACACCGTCTTCAATACCCCGCATGACCGGCTGGTCTGGGATATCGGGCACCAGGCCTACCCGCACAAGATACTGACCGGACGCCGGGATGCCATGCACACCATTCGCCGCAAGGGCGGGCTGAGCGGTTTTCTGAGCCGCAGTGAAAGCGAGTACGATGCCTTTGGTGCCGGCCATTCCAGCACCTCGATCAGTGCCGCGCTGGGGATGGCCGTGGCGAACACACTGCAGCATTGCGAACGGCAGACGGTGGCAGTGATCGGCGACGGCGCCCTGAGTGCCGGCATGGCCTTCGAGGCGCTCAACAACGCCGGCGACATCGATTGCGACCTGCTGGTTGTGCTGAACGACAACGAGATGTCGATCTCGCGCAACCGCGGCGCGCTGCACAACTACCTCGCACGACTGCTTTCCGGCAGCCTCTATACCGGTGTCCGGGAACGCAGCAAGAGCATCCTCAGCAACCTGCCCGGCATGAAAAAATTCCTGCGCCGCTGGGAAGAGCACATGAAAGGCATGCTCATGCCGGGCACGCTGTTCGAGGAACTGGGCTTCAACTACATCGGTCCGATCGACGGCCACGACCTGCCGACCCTGGTCACCACCCTGCGTAACCTGCAGGGCCTCAAGGGACCGCAGTTCCTGCACGTGGTGACGCAGAAGGGCAAGGGCTACCATCCGGCCGAACGCGACCCCTGCAATTTCCACGGGGTGACGCCCTTTGACCGCGAGACCGGCGAGCAGCACAAGTCGAGCACCACCCAGACCTACACCCAGGTGTTCGGTGACTGGCTCTGCGACATGGCAGACGCGGACCCGCAGCTGGCGGCCATCACGCCTGCCATGTGCGAGGGCTCCGGCATGGTGGAGTTTTCCGGGCGGTTTCCGCAGCGTTACTTCGACGTCGGGATCGCCGAGCAGCACGCCCTGACGTTTGCCGCCGGCCTCGCCTGCGAGGGCATCAAGCCGGTGGTCGCGATCTACT
>JASFOC010000219.1:0-5045 GCA_050116715.1 Gammaproteobacteria bacterium | reverse complement strand
GGTTCGATCCCCTCAGCACCCACCACGGTTGAATGGAGTGGTAGTTCAGTTGGTTAGAATACCGGCCTGTCACGCCGGGGGTCGCGGGTTCGAGTCCCGTCCACTCCGCCATATCGGACAGTGAAAGGGCGCCCTGCAGGGTGCCCTTTCTTTGTTTACGAAGCATTGTCCAATCACTAAAGAGAATTTCCGAGAGACTGAAAATGTTACTGGCTATTCGAGAACGCGTAATGGGGGTGGTGGGCTGGGTTCTCCTGGGAATACTTTTTATTGCTTTTGCCTTTTTCGGCCTCAATTCCTACATGCAGAGCAGCGCTGTGAACTATGCAGCGCTGGTCAATGATGTAGAGATCACACCCCGCCAGCAGCAGCGTGCCTACCAGAACCTCAGATCGAGAATGCAGGAACTTATGGGGGATGCCTATGATCCTGCCATGCTCGATGAAGCTGCGCTGAAAGCAGCCGCGCTGCAACAGCTGATTAACGAGGAACTGTTGCTGCAGGCCGCCGAGGCGGAAGGCTTCGCCGCCAGCGACCAGCAAGTGGCAGCTCGCATCAACGCCATCGACGCATTCAAAACAGATGGTGTATTTTCCAAGGAGAAGTACAACCGGCTGCTGAACCTGCAGGGAATGTCGCCCTCCGGATTTGAATGGCAACTGCAGCGCGATATCATCTCCGATCAGCTGCAGTCCGGCATCCTGCAGACCGCTGCGGCCACGCAGGACGAACTGCAACAGGCCTACATGCTGCAGGCACAGCAGCGCCGCTTCCGCTATATCACACTGCCGATGACGGGTTTTTATGACCAGGTCGAGGTTAGTGATGATGACATCAGGCAATACTACGAATCCCGTGCCGATGAATTCATGACACCCGAGCGAGTCAGGGTCCAGTATCTACAACTCGATATGGACGACATCGTGGTCGACAACCCGGTCGACGAGCAGGCGCTGGAGGCGCTCTACCGGGATCGGGCTGAAACCTATGTCACACCGGAACAGCGCCGGGTGCGGCATATCCTGATCCAGTTACCGCAGGATGCAGATACTGCCGCTGCCGATGCAGCCCTGCAAAAGGCCCGGGACGCGATCAAGCGAATCCGGGCAGGGGAAGCCTTCGCAGACGTTGCCAAAGAAGTTTCCGACGATCCGGGATCAGCTGCAAACGGCGGGGATCTGGGCCTGTTTGGCCGCGGAATCATGACGCCGGCGTTTGAGGAGGTAGCCTTTTCCCTGCAACCCGGAGAGCTCAGCGAGCCGGTTAAATCCCCGTTCGGATACCACGTCATCGAGGTACTTGAGATTCAACCGGAGGTCGCCACTCCCCTGGAAGCGGTACGCGACGAGCTGATTGACGTGCTGCAGGCAGAAGAACGCAGCAATATCTTCTTCGAGCGGTCTGAAATCCTGGCGAGCCTGACGTTTGAACAGCCGGACACCCTGCAGGGGGCGGCCGATGCCCTGGGACTGGACATACAGGAAAGTGACTGGATAAGCGCCCAGGGTGGCAGTGGTATCGCCGAGAACAGCGATATTGTCGAGACGGCCTTCAGCGAGGATGTGCTCCTGAACGGGAATAACAGTGAGCCGGTTGAAGTCAGCGACTCACAGATCGTCGTGCTGCGCCTGCTTGAACATCAGGAGGCCGCGCGTCAGCCACTGGATGAAATCCGGGAAATCGTGAAACAGCGCCTGGTCGACGAGAAGGCGCGTCAGCTTGCCGAAAACCGGGGTGCAGAACTGCTTGACGCCATGCGGGAACAGGGGACATCCCTGGAAGATACCGCAGCCAGTGTACAAGTCGAGGTCCAGCAAACCGGACTGATCGGCAGAAACGCGGACACGTATCCGGCCCCGGTCGTTGCAAAGGCCTTTACCCTGGATAACCCCGACGACGGCGAAGCGGTATATGCCGGATTCCCGGTGCCGTCAGGGGACTACGTGATTCTTGCCCTGGATGAAGTGAAGCCGGGCGACCTGGATGCGCTCCCTGAAGTTGCACGCAAGCAGGCCTGGCGCGAATTCAGCAGGATCCTGGGTAATGCAGAGATGGCTGCCCTGCAGCAGACCTTGAGAAAACAGGCGGAAATCCTCATCCCGGCGCCTTCCGACGAGTAAGCAGCGCCGGTGTAACTGGCAAAGCCCGGGGCCAAGACACTGAAACTGCACTGGCAAATCCTGCTGGCACTGGTACTGGCCGTTATCGCCGGCCAGCTGACGGGCATGGATGCGGCGGTCTTCGGGATCCGCTTTTACGACGTCTACACCTTCCTGGGCACCCTGTTCATGAATGCCCTGAAGATGCTGATCGTGCCCCTGATCATGTCTTCCATCATTACCGGCATCGCCGGCATCAGTGACAGCGATGCCATGGGGCGCCTCGGTGGCAAGACACTGCTGTATTACATGACCACCAGCCTGCTGGCCATCTGCGTTGGCCTGGTACTGGTCAACCTGGTCAGTCCGGGGATTGTTGACGGGGCGCCGGCCAGGGAGGTGGTGGCCTTCGCCAGCGAAGACACAGACGCCATCGCGGCGAGCATTGAAGGTCGCGGTGCCGGCGATGTGGTGGATATATTCATTCGCATGGTCCCCGCGAATATCGTCGCGGCTGCCGCCGAAGGCCGCATGCTGGGCCTGATCTTTTTCAGCCTGCTGTTCGGTTATTTCATGACCCGGGTCGATGGTGCCGCAGCCCAGGTGCTGAGGGATTTCTGGCGCGGCGTGTTTGCCGTGATGATGAAGATCACCGACTGGGTCATGCTGTTCGCCCCGCTCGGTGTGTTCGCCCTGGTTGCCAAGGTGATTGCCTCGACCGGCTTCGCCGCGTTTGAACCGCTGCTGGCCTTTTTCTTTACCGTGCTGGCTGCACTGGCAGTGCACATGTTCATCGTGCTGCCGCTGCTGTTGAAACTGGTCGGGCGGGTGCCGCCCTGGCGCCAGTTCCAGGCCATGTCTCCGGCCATGTTGACCGCCTTTTCTACAGCGTCTTCCTCGGCAACGCTGCCGATCACCATGGACTGTGTCGAGAACCGGGCCGGCGTTTCGAACCGCACCACCAGTTTCGTACTGCCGCTGGGCGCTACCGTCAACATGGACGGCACAGCACTGTATGAATGCGTCGCGGCGATGTTCATCGCCCAGGCCTACGGACTGGAAATGACGCTGGCGACACAGTTTACCGTGGTGCTGGTCGCGCTGCTGACCTCTATCGGGGTGGCCGGGATTCCGGCCGCAAGCCTGGTCGCCATCACCATCATCCTGACTGCGATCGGCCTGCCTGTCGAGGCGGTCGGACTCATCCTTGCCGTGGACCGGGTGCTGGACATGTGCCGTACCAGCGTGAACGTGTTCAGTGATTCCTGCGGCGCCGTCCTCATCGGCCGCCTGGAAGGTGAGACCGGCATCTTGCGGAATGCACCTGAAAGCGCCTAGGAAGTCCGTATATTGATATGGCCACGGAACCCACGGAAGGACACGGAAGGGTTTCTGGCTAGTGTTGTTTCTTTCCGTGTTTTTCCGTGGATTCCGTGGCTAATAGATTTTAGATTCAAGTTGAAAAAGCGCTAGTCCAGCGGCGCCATCCCGACGATGTTGTAGCCGCCGTCCACGTAGGTAATTTCCCCGGTGATGCCGGATGCCAGGTCAGAACAGAGGAAGGCCGAGGCATTGCCGACATCCTCGATCGTCACATTGCGGCGCAGCGGTGCAGTCCCGGCGAAGGTATCCAGCAGCTTGCGGAAGTTGCTGATACCGGCCGCTGCCAGCGTCCTGATAGGACCGGCTGAAATCGCGTTAACACGGATGCCCTCCGGTCCCAGGCTTTGCGCAAGGTAGCGAACATTCGCTTCCAGGCTTGCCTTGGCGACACCCATGACATTGTAGTTGGGAATGGTCTGCACCGCGCCCAGATAACTCATGGTCAGCAGGGCGGCGTTGCGGCCCTGCATCATGGGGCGGGCGGCCTTCGCCAGTGCGGCGAAGCTGTAGGAGCTGATATCATGCGCGATGCGAAAACCTTCCCGGGTGACGCAGTCGAGATAGTCACCGGCAAGCTGGTCGGCCGGCGCGAAGGCAACCGAGTGCACGAGGATATCCAGCCCGTCCCAGTGCTTGCCCAGTTCCACGAACAGGTTCCCGATCTGTTCGTCACTGCTGACATCGCAGGGCAGCACGATGTCGGAATTGCATTCCGTTGCCATCTTGCTGACCCGCTCCCCCATTTTCTCGTTCGGATAGCTGAAGGCCAGTTCAGCGCCTTCGCGCAGCATGGCCTGGGACACACCCCAGGCGATGGAACGGTTGCTGGCAAGACCAACGATCAGGGCGCGTTTCCCACTCAGGAATCCCATGGCAGTACCTTTTTGTGCGGTTTATAAACATGGTTGCGACATTCACGGTACACACCGCGTGTCGTGTAATGAAGTGCCGCTAAGGTACCGGAAAATACCGGCAAGGTGAAGCCTTGCCAGGCGCCAGGCACTGCCGGGCTATCAATCGCGGCAAACCGGTCACTATAATGGCAGCCCATGTGGCCAGTTCACCTTCGCAGTGCGCGGCACTGCCTCATACCGGCAGGCCTGTTGCTGTGCGCGGGCATCGTCCTGCTGGCAGGCTGTGACGACACCCCCTGGAACCGCCCCTATTCGGCCGCGGAAGCGCAGGAAAATATCCTCTATTCCTCGTTTCAGGAGCGCCCCAAACACCTGGACCCGGCACAGTCCTACAGCTCCAACGAGGTTACCTTTACCGGGCAGATATACGAACCGCCCCTGCAGTACCACTACCTGAAGCGACCCTACGAACTGGTGCCGCTGACGGCCTCGGCGGTCCCGGAACCGCACTATCTCGACGCCGCCGGCAACCCGTTGCCGGCGGATGCCGCAGCCGCTGACATCGCTTATAGCGTTTATGACATCCGGATCCAGCCAGGCATCCGCTACCAGCCGCATCCCGCCTTTGCGACCGATGCCGGCGGGAAGGCGCTTTACCTGGACCTTGGTCCACAGGACCTGGAGAACATCCATTCGCTGGCCGACTTCA
>JASFOC010000218.1:0-5055 GCA_050116715.1 Gammaproteobacteria bacterium | reverse complement strand
CGGCAGTTGTTCCGCTACCTGCGCGAATTGCGGGAAACACCCGATTACTGACTGCAAACCGCCAGGTATCCGCAGTCGCTTCAGGATTTTTCCCGCTCGTTCTGCAGCGCCTTTTCCGTGATTTCCTCGTAGAGGTGCACGACCTCCGCGCAGAATTTCTGCCACTCCGGGTGCTTGTCGATCAACGGCTTGTTGTGTATGGCATCGGCAATGATGCCCTCCAGGAATTCCATCTCGGAATCTTCCAGCAACTCTGCCCGCTCGACCTTGTCCTTGAGCTCCAGGATCCTGGGCAGCCGCTGGTGCTCAAAACGCGCGATCAGTGCCAGGATGACACCATCCTCTTTTGTATCTTCATTCATACCGCTCCTCCCCCGTTACAGCGCTGACTGGTATTCAGTTTTTTGTGTGCCTGCCAAGCATATCACTCCGGCGAAGTCAGTCATAAATTCCCGGTTGCCGGCAAAGTCTGCCTTCATGATTCCTGTCGCAGTACGGCTGCGAACTCCGCAACTATAGCAGCTACCGGCCGTACGGAGTCGATGCCGGAGACGCTCTTGCCCGCCTGGTAAATATCCCGGTAGTTCTGCGCTCGCCCTGCAGTACGCTTCAGCCTCCAGATCGACTGCAGTGAATACAGCGCCCGCATGAAATGCCTGGTGCGCGGCTGGCGCAGCAACCAGCGGGCAAGCGGACCGGCGTGGGTACCGGTGCGTTCGATATATGGCGTGCTGATGACCGAGACCGGCACACCGGAGATCTTTTCCGTGAGGACGATGTCCGTGGCCTGTGCCCGGACAACGGCCTGCTTGTAGTCGTCATGGGCGCTGCATTCCTCGCTGGCGATAAAGCGCGTGCCCAGCTGGGCGCCGGCATAGCCCATCGCCAGCACCTCGCGAAACCGGTTTGCGTTGCCGATACCACCGGCGCACACCAGTGGTTTGCCGAGCGGCCCGACCTCGTCCAGCAACTGCTGCGCGGAGCGGCGGCCGGCATGGCCACCGGCGGCATTGTTGACGCAGATGAAACCGTCCACGCCACCATCCAGGGCCTTCTCGGCCCACTTCCTTTCCGTCACGTCGTGATAAACCGTGACCCCGGCAGGTGCAGCGCGGTCGACAACCCAGCGCGGGTTACCCAGTGCTGTCACCAGGAACGGGACCTGCTCTTCCAGTGCGATATCCAGCCACTGCTGCACCCGGGCAAGGTACTTGCGGGAACTCTGCTCGACGATGAGGTTTACACCGATCGGCTTGCGGGTCAGGCTGCGGACATAGCGCAAACCCTCGCGGAAATCATAACCATGCACGTAGGTCAGGCTCAGCGGCTGCACGATACCAATTGCGCCGGCCTCGGAAACGGCGGCTACCAGCTCGGGATTGGAACAGGGATACATGGCGCCACAGATCAGCGGCAGCTCTATCCCCAGGGTGCGGGTCAATGCCGTCTCCATCGGCATCAGCACGACACTGCTGCTGTCGGCCGCTTACACAAGCGCACTCAATACCAGTTTGCCGATCATGGTGCCGCTTTCCAGTTGCCGGTGTGCCGCACGCAGATTGTCTGGCGCAAGGGGGCCGGCAAGCGTCTGCAACGTGCTGCGAATAGTGCCGGCATCCACCAGCCTCGCCACCTCGTTGAGCAGTTCATGCTGCTGCTGCATGTCGGCCGTAGCGTACATGGAGCGCGTGAACATGAACTCCCAGAGAAAGCCCGCGCTCTTGGACTTGAGCACGTCGAAGTTGTGTGCCTCGGCCGTGCCCACGATGCTGCAGATCAGGCCCTGCGGCGCGATCAGCGCTGCCATGGCGGGAAAGTGTGCATCCGTGCTGTTCAGGCAAAGAATGTAGTCCGGCGCCGCAATGCCCTGTTCACGACATGCCACCGCCATGTCGGCATGGTGGTTGATCACATGGTCAGCACCCAGCGCGAGACACCAGGCACGGCTTGGCTCGCGCGAGGCCGTGGCGATGACTTCCAGCCCGGCGACCTGCTTCGCCAGCTGGATCGCGATCGAACCGACACCGCCCGCACCGCCGATAATCAGCAGCCGCTTGCCTGCATCCGCCCGGGGATCGATCCGCAGGCGGGTAAACAGCGCCTCCCAGGCAGTGATCGCCGTGAGCGGCAGGGCTGCCGCCTGCGTGAAGTCCAGCGTGGCCGGCATGTGGCCGACAATGCGCTCGTCTACCAGCTGGTGAGTCGCATTGCTGCCGGGGCGGGTGATGTCACCGGCATAGAACACCCTGTCGCCTGGCCTGAACAACGTTACGGACTCGCCCACGGACTCCACCACGCCGGCAGCGTCCCAGCCGAGAATGCGCGGCGGTTGCTGCGTATCCCTGATGCCTGCCCGCACCTTGGTATCCACCGGATTAACAGATACCGCCTGCACGGCGACGCGCAGGTCATGCCCCGTGGGCCGGGGCACATCGATGGCAATCCGCACGCAGGCATCTGCATCATCCAGGGAGGTTCCCCGGGTAAAACCGATTGCTTCCATCTATCAACCTCCACGATACGGCGCATTGCCAACCTGATACCCCGCCAGGCAGGGGATGCGCTCATTCAGGTACCCTGCACCACTATAGACCGACCGGCCGGCTACAGGCTAGACAAGCGCCGGGCATGGTTTCCAGCGTACCTGCGTCGCCGTGGCGCACCATTTCCGTGCACCGGGCACCTGCCACGCCCATGGAATATCCCGGGATATAAAGGTAACATATTGATTAACATGATCTAGCAGTAATCGGCATGGGAATTGCCATCGTTTTCCCCATCTATCGACCAGGAGTCGTCGCGCGGTTTGAAGATCGTTGTTGCCCCCAACGCACTGAAAGGCAGTCTCGGCGCTGTGGCCGCTGCGCAGGCCATGTCTGCGGGTGTTCGCCTGGCGGCGCCTGCTGCCGAGGTGGTAGAGGTGCCGGTTGCCGATGGTGGCGATGGCCTGCTTGAGGTCCTCGGCGCCAGCATGGACATGGAACGCGTTCCCTGCCGCGTGAGCGGGCCGCTTGGCAACCCCGTCGATTCCGCCCTGCTTTACGCCGCTGACCGCCGCCTTGCCGTGATCGAAATGGCGACCGCGGCAGGACTGGCGCTGCTGACATCCGCCAGTCTCGACCCGATGCAGGCGACCACCTTCGGCGTCGGCGAACTGCTGCGGCTGGCTCTGGACCACGGGGCACAGCACATCATCCTCGGCATCGGCGGCAGTGCCAGCAGTGATGGCGGCACCGGCCTGGTGCGGGCACTGGGTGGACGTTTCCTCGATGCGCATGGCAACGAATTACCCGGCAGCACTGCAGCGCATCAAGCGCATCGATCTCGAACGACTCGATCCACGGCTGGCAGCGGCGCACATCGACGTCATCTGCGATGTCGACAACCCGTTGCTCGGTGCTGCGGGTGCAGCACGGATATTCGCACCGCAAAAGGGCGCAAGCCCGTCACAGGTCGAAGCGATCGAGGCAGGCCTGGAGAACCTTGCAAACCTCGTGGAACAGCAACTCGGCCGGGATATCCGCGACCTCAGCGGTGGCGGTGCAGCCGGCGGACTCGGTGCCGGACTGGTCGTCTTCCTGCAGGCGGAACTTCGCCCCGGTGCCGCACTGGTGCTGGAACTCACCGGCTTGGAGGCGGCACTGGAGGGCGCCAGCCTGGTGCTTACCGCGGAAGGCCGTCTGGACGGCCAGACCGCCCATGGCAAGGCGCCGGCCGCAGTCGCCCGTCTGGCGAACAGCCATCATATCCCGTGCATTGCCCTCGCCGGCAGCCTGGGCCCGGACCTGCAGGCACTGCAGGCCGCCGGCATAACCGCCTGCTTCAGTCTCTGCCCCGGCCCGCTGGAACTGGATGCCGCCATGCAACAGGCGGCGCCGCTGCTGACCGATGTCTGCGAACAGGCCGTGCGCTGCTTCCTGGCCGGCAACCCCGCAAACCTGAAATCATGAAATACTGGAAATGAGAATCCCTATGATCAAAAAATGCCTGTTTCCCGCTGCCGGATACGGTACCCGCTTTCTCCCTGCAACCAAGGCAATGCCCAAGGAAATGCTGCCCGTGCTGGACAAACCCCTGATTCAATACGGCGTCGAGGAAGCGATGGCTGCCGGGATGAAAAACATTGCCATCATTACCGGGCGCGGCAAACGCGCCATTGAAGACCACTTCGACATCAGTTACGAGCTGGAGCACCAGATCAGCGGCACAGCCAAGGAAGCGCAGCTGGAGAGCATTCGCAAGGCCATCGAGGAGTGCACCTTCTCCTATACCCGGCAGATCGAGATGCAGGGGCTGGGACACGCCATCCTCACCGGCGAAACCCTCATCGGCGATGAACCCTTCGGCGTCATTCTCGCAGATGATCTCTGCGTCGGCAGGGAGCTTGGCGTCATCGCGCAGATGGTCAGGATCTATGAAAAATACCGCTGCAGCATACTCGCCATCGAGGAAGTCGATCCACAGGAAGTCCACAAGTACGGTGTTATTGCGGGCAGCCAGCTGGATGACAATACCTACATGGTGTCCTCCATGGTGGAAAAACCCGCGCCCGGCGAGGCGCCCAGCAACCTCGCCATCATCGGGCGCTATATCCTGACACCGGACATCTTCGAGATCCTGAGACGGACACCACCCGGCAAGAACGGCGAACTGCAGATTACCGACGCCCTCCAGACGCAGGCAAGCGAAGGCATGGTGCTGGCCTATCGCTTTGATGGCCGGCGATTTGACTGCGGCAGCTTCGAGGGCTTCGTCGAGGCTACCAACTACTTTTACCAGAAGCGGCAGCAAGGAGACTGAGCATACGCCCATGGTGACGGGATTCACCTCGCCTGCCGTCCCCCTGCTGGTGTATACCGACCTCGACGGCAGCCTGCTCGACCACGATGATTACGGTTTCGCGGCCGCACAGCCGGCGCTGTCGCAACTGCGCGCATTGCACGTACCCCTGATCCCCGTCACCAGCAAGACACTGGCGGAATTGCAGGTGCTCGGGCAGCAACTCGGCCTGCAACATCCGCTGATCGTCGAAAACGGCTGCGTGATCTGCCTGCC
>JASFOC010000217.1:0-5080 GCA_050116715.1 Gammaproteobacteria bacterium | reverse complement strand
TCGACATCCTCCTGCGGCGCCAGGTCGGCGGCTTCCAGTATCGTGGTTTCGCCTGGCCATACCAGCAGGACTTCCCGGCTCCGGTTCAGCTGTGCCAGCGGTGTGGCCACGACCTGGGAAAAGGTCCGGCCGGGATCGTGTTGCACCGCACTGACGACCGCAACCGGGTAACCCGGGGGAAACTGGCCGCCCAGTCCGGATGTGATCAGCAGGTCGCCGGGCTGGATGTCGGCGTTGTTGGGGATGTAGGGGAGGTCGAGGCGGTTGATGGTGCCACTGCCCAGTGCAATGGAGCGCAGCCCGTTGCGGTTGACCTGCACCGGGATGGCGTGCGCGGTATCGGTAATCAGCACGGCCGTTGAGGTATAGGGACCGGCGTGCACGATCTGGCCCATGACGCCCTCCGCATCCAGCAGCGGCTGGCCGGCGTAAACGTCATCCAGCTGTCCCTTGTTGATGACAATCTGGTGCTTGTAGGGGTCGAGGTTGACAGACAGCAGTTCCGCGATGATGACCTTCTCGCCGACCTCAAAGGACGAGTCCAGCAGTTCCCGCAGCCGGATGTTTTCCGCTTCCAGCGCGGCGAGCTTCTGCATCTGGGCATTTTGCATGAAAATCTGGGTGCGCAGGCTTTCGTTTTCTTCCTGCAGGTGACGCCGGGTGGTCAGTGATTCACTGAACCACTCGGAGACGGTTTCGGGCACCTCCACCAGCAACTGGATGGGGTAGATCACCACCGACAGGCTGGCGCGCACCGATTCCAGGCTTTTGTACTTGTGATCCATGACCATCAGTGCGGCTGACAGCGCCGCAAACACGATCAGACGTGCCGTGATGGAAGGACCTTGTGTAAAGATGAGCTTGATCGGGCACCCCGTGTTGCAGTGATGTTAACGGGCAGGTGTCCTGCCGCTTCCGGGGCGTATTCTAGCGCACGCTCCCTGGCGGGTGATCATTATTCGACGGTAAAGACGTCCCCGCCGCGCTCGTCGAACAGTTCCAGTGCGCGGCCGCCGCCGCGGGCAACGCAGGTCAGCGGGTCGTCAGCCACCACGACCGGCAGGCCGGTCTCCTCCATCAGCAACTTGTCCAGGTCGCGCAGCAATGCACCGCCGCCGGTAAGTACGATGCCGCGCTCGGCGACGTCGGCACCCAGCTCGGGCGGCGTCTGCTCGAGTGCTGTCTTGACCGCACCAACGATGCCGGCCAGTGGTTCCTGCAGGGCTTCCAGAATTTCATTGCTGTTGAGGGTGAAGCTGCGCGGGATACCCTGTGACAGGTTGCGCCCCTTGACCTCGATTTCCCGCACTTCCTTGCCGGGGTAGGCGGAGCCGATTTCATGCTTGATGCGCTCGGCGGTCGCCTCGCCGATCAGGGTGCCGTAGTTGCGGCGCACGTAGTTGATGATGGCATCGTCGAAACGGTCGCCGCCGATACGCACCGAAGATGAATACACGATGCCGTTCAGGGAGATGACTGCGACTTCCGAGGTGCCGCCGCCGATGTCCAGCACCATGGAGCCGCGGGCCTCGTTCACGGGCATGCCGGCACCGATGGCCGCCGCCATGGGCTCCTCGATGAGGTAGACCTCGCGTGCCCCGGCCCCCGCCGCGGATTCGCGAATGGCACGGCGCTCGACCTGGGTGGAACCGCAGGGTACGCAGATCAGCACCCGCGGGCTGGGTTTGAAGAAGCGCGCCTCGTGTACCTTGTGTATGAAGTGCTGCAGCATCTTCTCGGTGATGGTGAAGTCGGCGATGACCCCGTCCTTCAGCGGCCGGATGGCAGTGATGTTGCCGGGGGTGCGCCCCAGCATCAGCTTGGCTTCGCTGCCCACGGCGGCGATGCTCTTGGGACCGCCCGGTCCACGGTCCTGGCGAATGGCTACCACGGAAGGCTCGTTCAGGACGATGCCCTGGCCGCGCACATAGATCAGGGTATTGGCAGTGCCCAGATCGATGGACAGGTCATTCGAGAAAATCCCAAACAGGCTTTTGAGTAACATCGGGCTCCGGTCCGTGAAGGTCTGGCAAAAATAAAGCGGGTAATCTATCAACGGGTGGCGCCCGGGGCAAGGAAAACACCTGCGATGATGCGAAAAGCCTCATTGCAGGACGGGGCGGATGGTGTTACGCAGTTTTTTTATGTGCTACCTTTGCGCCCCTGATTCTGGCCAGATAAAGCGAACGGAAACTGTCATGGCGCTCGATGCCGCGGATGTTGAGAAAATTGCCCACCTTGCCCGGCTGGGTGTGGATGCCGGGGATATTCCGGATTATTGCCGCAACCTGTCGGATATCCTGGCCTTCGTGGAGCAATTGAACGGAGTTGACACCACCGGGGTGGAGCCACTGGCCCATCCCCTCGAAGCCACCCAGCGACTGCGCCCGGATGTCGTGACGGAAACCGATAATCGCGAAAATTTCCAGCAGGTTGCACCGCAAACCGAGGCGGGCCTGTACCTCGTGCCAAAGGTGATCGAATAGCGCCCGGGGCAGCGGCAGGCATTCCAGACGACAGTACGAACTCCCGGTAACCATTCCCATGCACCAGAAAAGCCTTGTTGAACTTGCCGCCGGCTTGCGGGACGGCCAATTCTCGAGCGAGGAACTGACGCATGCCTGCCTGGAACGGATCCGGCGCTTCGATGGCGAGCTGAACAGCTTCATCAGCATCACAGAGACCGAGGCCCTGGCGGCTGCCCGCGCGGCCGATGCACGCATCCGCGCCGGCGAGGCCGGGCCATTGACCGGGATTCCCTTTGCCCACAAGGACATATTCTGCACCCGCGGGGTCAAAACCAGCTGCGGTTCGCGCATGCTGGACAATTTTATCGCCCCCTATGACGCCACAGTCACCTGCAAGCTGCACGAGGCCGGTGCCGTGATGCTGGGCAAGACCAACATGGACGAGTTCGCCATGGGGTCATCCAACGAGACCAGCTATTACGGGCCGGTGCGCAACCCCTGGGACACGGGGCGGGTGCCCGGCGGTTCGTCCGGCGGTTCGGCCGCGGCCGTCGCCGCGCGCCTGGTGCCGGCCAGCACCGGGACGGATACCGGCGGTTCCATTCGTCAGCCGGCCGCCCTGTGCGGTATCACAGGCCTGAAGCCGACTTACGGGCGCGTGTCGCGCTACGGCATGATCGCGTTCGCCTCCAGCCTCGACCAGGGCGGCCCCTTCACCCGCAGCGCCGAGGATGCCGCCCTGATGCTGGCGGCCATGGCCGGTTTCGACGAACGTGATTCCACCAGCGTTGACCGGCCTGTGGACGACTACGCGGCCTCCCTGAATGCCCCGCTGCAGGGGATGCGGATCGGTGTGCCGCAGGAATATCTCGGTGCCGGCCTCGATACTGCCGTGGCCGACGCTATCGAGGCCGCATTGGCGGAATACCGCAGCCTCGGGGCCAAGGTGAGCGAGATCAGCCTGCCGAATACCCATCTCGCGGTGCCTGCCTACTATGTGGTTGCGCCGGCCGAGTGCTCCTCCAACCTGTCCCGTTTCGACGGGGTGCGTTTCGGCTATCGTGCGACTGATCCGAAAGATTTGACGGATTTATACGAGCGCTCGCGGGGCGAAGGCTTCGGCGCCGAGGTAAAACGCCGCATCCTGATCGGCACCTACGCGCTGTCGGCCGGTTACTACGATGCCTATTATCTCAAGGCGCAGCAGGTGCGGCGCCTGATCCGCGAGGATTTCATGCGCGCCTTCGACAGTGTGGATGTCATCATGGGGCCGACCACCCCCTCGGCGGCCTTCCGGCTGGGAGAGAAGGCGGACGACCCGGTGAGCATGTATCTCTCGGATACCTACACCATTGCCGCCAACCTTGCCGGCCTGCCCGCGCTCTCGATTCCGGCAGGCTTTGTCGATGGCATGCCGGTTGGTCAGCACCTGGTAGGCAACTACTTTGCCGAAGGGCGCCTGCTGAATGCAGGCCACCGTTACCAGCAGGTGACTGACTGGCACATGCGTTGTCCGCCAGGGTATGAATAGGATGATTCTGTTTCGTCGCAAAACGCAGGGCAGGCGCAGCCCCGATGCCGGCCCCACGGGCCGGTACCCGGGGTTTTGCCAGACACCATCCCGGATCCAGCACGACTGCGTCCTGCAGTGCCCTGCCACCAGCATGGCCCAGGCCAGCCTCTCCACCGGTAGCCGGTCTCACCTTCTGCCTGCAGGCTTGTGCGCCATCCGGGCTGCCTGCTTCCAGGTATAACCGCTATGCAATGGGAAACTGTCATCGGGCTCGAGATTCACACCCAGCTGGCCACCAAGAGCAAGATCTTCTCGGGGGCTTCAACCACGTATGGTGCGGCGCCGAATACCCAGGCCTGCGCGGTCGATCTCGGCCTGCCGGGTGTACTGCCGGTGCTCAATGCCGAAGTGGTGCGCATGGCGGCGATGTTCGGCCTCGCCACGCACTCGACGGTTGCGCCGCGCTCGGTGTTCGCCCGCAAGAACTATTTCTACCCCGACCTGCCCAAGGGCTACCAGATCAGCCAGTTCGAGCTGCCCATCGTGCACGACGGCTACCTGGACATCGAGCTGGAGGACGGGACGCCCAGGCGCATCGGCATTACCCGCGCGCACCTCGAGGAAGATGCCGGCAAGTCACTGCACGAGGATTTCCACGGCATGACAGGCATTGACCTGAACCGCGCCGGCACACCGCTGCTGGAAATCGTCTCGGAGCCGGACATGCGCTCGGCCAAAGAGGCGGTGGCCTACATGAAAAAGATCCACTCGCTGGTGCGTTATCTTGGCATCAGCGACGGGAACATGCAGGAAGGCTCGTTCCGCTGTGACGCCAATGTGTCGGTGCGCCCTGTCGGCCAGGCCGAGTTCGGCACCCGGGCCGAGCTGAAGAACATCAACTCCTTCCGTTTCGTGGAACAGGCAATCGATTACGAGGTCGAGCGCCAGATCATGATCCTCGAGGGTGGCGGCAAGGTGGTGCAGGAAACCCGGCTGTTCGATCCCGACAGGCACGAGACCCGCTCCATGCGCAGCAAGGAGGAGGCGAACGACTACCGCTACTTCCCGGACCCTGACCTGCTGCCGGTTGAACTGGACG
>JASFOC010000216.1:0-5087 GCA_050116715.1 Gammaproteobacteria bacterium | reverse complement strand
AGGTCAAGGTCGTTCGCAAGCCTGCGACAAGGGCGCGCAAGGGCGTCAATCCGTTCACCGGTGAAGAGATGATGTTCAAGGCCAAGCCCGCGCGTAATATCGTCAAGGTATTACCACTCAAGGGCCTGAAGGACATGGTCTGAAGCATTGCACGGGGTCGTGCTGCGACCCCGTTTTTTAACTCCCGTCTTGCAGTAGAAGCTGTTAATCCACGGCATTAGCGAGCTTGGCCTGGATAAACCGGGCATGAGGCACATACAGCAGATCAGCCACCTTTCTGACCAGATGCTCCTCATGTGCATCGATATGCCCGTCGGCACGACTGACCTTCCATAACATACCCACGATGCGGGCACGCTCATCCAGATCGCACTCGCGCTTGATCAGGCTGGTAAAGGGATACAGGGACGTGGCGCGCTCGGCCTCCTGCTGCGCCGCAGCAAGCAGCGCCTGCGCCTGCCCGGGAGACAGCGGAAAAAATCGCTCCAGCAACTGCCGGGCAACCTGCCGCTCCTCAACGGTAATTTCCGTATCTGCCCGCGCCACATCCAGCAGCAACATGGCCACTGCCAGGCGCAGGCTCTGCTCCCCATCAGGCGTATCGTCCTCAGGAACAAGCGAATATTTGCGCAGTAAAGTCCGGATAGTGGCAAGCATGTGCTAGCAGGCCCTAGTTAACCTGTCTGCCCGTGTGGTAGATACCCCGGTCAAATTCAACAAAGTAATCTGCCAGCAGGGGATGATTCACAGGTTCGCAGGTATCGTCCTCGAACAGATTGCGCTCGGCGACATAGGTCTCGTGTTCCCTGTTATGCACGAGTACGCGATACCAGGGTGCGTCTTTTGGCGGGCGACTCCTGGCAATCTGCTCGTACCAGGCATCACTTCCCATAAAGACGGGGTCCACGTCCACGATCACCCCGCGGTAATCGAACAGGCGATGGCAGACGCACTGACCTATGGTGAATTTAGCCTGTTTCATAGCTCGCTACTCCTGCCCAGAAAATCCGCTTCCTGTCTTTTCTGACACACTTGCCTGCTACAAGTTCGCCCCTGTCACCGGGACACGTATAATTGCCGGAAATCAGCCAGCAACGCCGGAAATTGCCATGCAAAACCATCGAATCGTCGCACGCAACAAGGTCGTTACCATGCAATACTCGCTTACCAGCACCACGGGTGTGGTGATACGCGAGGCTGCCGGCGCACCGGTCAGCTATTTGCACGGGACCGGCGAACTGTTCCCGAAACTGGAGCGGGAACTGGAAGAACACCGCATCGGTGACATCGTTACCGCACGGCTGCTCCCGGATGATGCCTTTGGAAAGCGGAATCCTGAACTGGTGCAGAAAGTTCCCCTCGATGCCTTCCCACCGGGTGAAACCATTGAGGTCGGTGGTCAGGTAGTGGGAACCGCGCAGGATGGAACCGAGGTCGCCTTCTCGGTAACAGACATCAAGGATGGCATAGCACACCTGGACGGCAACCACCCCCTCGCCGGGCACTCGCTTGTATTCGAGGTGGAAATCCAGGGCATACGTGATGCCACGGACGAGGAAATTCGCCAGGGAAAAGCCCTCGATTGAACTGCGAGACAGCTATTTTTCGACCTCGAACCGGGTACCCTGGTAGTACAGTTGCAAGCCATGCGGCAGAATTTCCTCAATTACCGCACCACTGTTCAGGGTATCTCCTTCCCGGTACTTCTGCAGATCCACGAGAATGAAGCGCCGCGCGGGCTGCTCGGCATACACATGCACATCGATATGCGGCAGCGAGAAACCGCTGCGGAACTCGAGCGGCAGGTCACTCCATAACTGCACTCCCTGCTGACGGGGGCGTGCTGCAGGTTGCGCTACGGCAACTGACGGCGCTGGCGACGTGGTTTCCGTCGGCAGTGGTACGGCAGCCTGTGTAACGCTGGATGGCGGCACCGGTGCAGGAAGCGGCTGGATCACATTGCGCGGCCGGGTAACGACCGTGGTACCGGCTCCGGGTACCGGTGTGACAGGCGCGACGGGCTGCGGTTCGCTCGAACGTACGGAGGGCGCAATAGCCCGTGGCTCGTCGTCATCCGTACCGCGCCCGAGCAGAAAAGCCAGCAACACGCCATTTACCAGCAGCAATGCACCCACGACCCAGAGCCAGCGATAGTTGCGCGCAGCGCGTCGCGCACCCCAGTGCGGGGTCTCAAGGTCCGGGACGCTGCCCAGGGTCCGCTCCTGGTCCGCCTTTTTGAGTGCTTCAAGAATATAGGACATGCGCGCTTCTCAGGGTATTAACAGGCCCTACAATGACAACCGAGGTACACCTTCACGTTGCGACCGGGTATTCAGTTGGATCAGGGTATTTTCACCGACAATACCATCTGCCACCAGCCCCCGGCTGCGCTGGAAATCCAGCACCCACTTCTGCATGGCATAGTCAAACAATTGTGGATCGGCAGCCGGGATATCGACATCCAGCGCCTGTTCCAGCTGGCGCCGCAACCAGGGGATATCCGCACCGCGGTCACCGGCCTTGAGGTTAATGCGCCCGCCCGGCGGTGTCTGCAGCAGCAACAGATACTCGCCGTACCAGTAGCGGTCAACCTGTTCGACGGCCAGCCGGTACAATGCCGTTCCGATCATCAGTTCAGCAACCGTGTCATCCAGATGCTGCAGGACGACCGGTACACGCCGCCCGTCCGCGTCAAGCAAGGTCAGAATTGCAGGACGATCGAACTCGCGCAGGATATTCCAGTTCCCCTGGCCCTCCTTGCATAGCAGGCCGTATTGCGGGGTAAAGTCACAGAAATCAGACTGCACACTTTGCGGCAGGATCACCGACCATAATGCCAGCAGTTCCGTCCAGGCAGCACGGTTGAAAGAGCTGTCCGATGCAAGCAGCAGTTCTCCCAGGGAGCGGACATCTGCACCGCCAGACTCATCAGTGACTGCAGCCGCACTGTTGTCCGCCAGCATCTGCTTGGCCGGCGCAGGCATTTCCGATGCTTCCGGCTGCACAGCCGCGGCAGCAGCGGCGGGCGTCGTCTCCGCTTGCACCGCGGCATCTCCGGGAGCAGCAGCCGGCACCTGCTGTTCCCATGGCTGATAGACCGCCAGCAGCAGCAATACCAGCAGTCCCGCACCGAGACCGGCTGCAGGCAGCCAGCGGCGCTTGCGCAGGCCCGGCTGTTCCTCAGCGAGCACCTCGTGCGCAGCCTTGCGAACCACCCTGGCATCAACCTGCGATTTACCCTCGACATAGGCCCCCAGCATGGCACGGTCACACAGCACATTGATGAGGCGCGGAATTCCGCCACTGAGCCGCTGTATCCTGTCAATGGCGCTGCGGTTGAACAGCGGCTGCGAAGTGCCGCATATCTGCAGACGGTGCCGGATATAGGCACCGGTTTCCTCGAGACTGATGGGTTCCAGGTGATAGCGCGCGGTCACTCGCTGGGCAAGCTGGCGCATGTCTTCGCGCGCCAGCAGCATGCGCAACTCGGGTTGCCCGATCAGGATGATCTGCAACAATTTCTGTGTCGCCGTTTCCAGGTTGGTTAGCAGGCGCACCTGCTCCAGTACATCGGCGCTCAGATTCTGTGCCTCGTCGATAATCAGTACAGTGCGCCTGCCTTTCGCATAGGCCTCCAGCAGGTAGCGATTCAGTACATCCGTCAGCGTCTTGATGCTGGAATTTTCCCGGGGGTAATCGATCCCGAGCTCATCGCACACCGTGGCAATCAACTCATGCGCCGTTACCTTGGGATTGAGCACCAGCGCCAGATCGACATTGTCCGGGATGTGCTCCAGCAGGCAGCGGCAGATAGTCGTTTTGCCGGTACCCACTTCCCCGGTGAGCTGCACGAAACCGCCGCCCTCGCCCAGTCCGTAGAGGAGATGCGCCAGCGCCTCCCGGTGGCGTGCACTCAGGTAGAGAAAACGCGGATCGGGCGTTATCGCAAACGGTCGATCCGTGAGGTTAAAATGCTTCAGGTACATACTGTGTCAAGATATTGTCTTCCTGGCAGAACCCGTCAGACTGATACGCTCCAGCCGCGCACAATCCGCAGGCAACACTTGCGGACCAGCAGCCTGAGCCATAAAGCAGAATGATAGCCTTTCTCGACTGCCAGGCGCGACTCTAATATTGACCGCGCCGTGTGCCCTGGTCTCTGCCACCGTTTCCCCAAGCTTTTGATCCGGAACCCTGGCGCCGCCCTGCAGAACAATCTGTGGCTGCCATATTCGATAGCGAAACCCTTGTGCTGAACGCCGCCGGCGGCGGGTTTCCCGCCAGTTACACCCGCGCCGAAACCGCAGGCGCGCGCGTAACCGTCATCATACTGCATGGCTGTGGCACCCATCCCAACCGGGAACAGGTCGCCGGCCCTCCGCGCAAGCAACTACGATTACCTGGAGAGTATGTGGAGGCTCCTGCGCGGATTGACGCGGCACCCGCCAACCTGCACGAGCGGGCACGGATCGCGTCATACAGATCGCCCACAGTTGCGGCGTACTCAAGGGCCAGGCAGCAGGGTGACGCCGGCATCGGTGCCGATACCGGCATGGGGTGCAAGCGACTGCCGGCAACGGCAGCAGCCAGGTCAGTTACAGCAAGGTAATGCGCCTGCCCGGAGGCGGGCGGGCAGTCAGAGATCGCGCACCGCGTCGTCTGAACCGGCGTCGACCACGGGTGAGTGCAGCACCAGGTCCATGCCACGCCAGAGTCCGAAGTCAATGGATTCGCGCTTGCCGTTGATGTCTTCGATGATGATGCGACTGTGACCGCCCCGGATGAAAACCAGCGCCCTGACCTGGATCAGTTGCCCGGAAAAATTGCTGTACCAGTAACCCGGTATCGGCTTCTGTTGCAGAAACATGCTGCCTCCTTCGCCGAGCCTGCACACCCGGGCTGGGGTTATTGTTATTGACACAGGGCACCATCCAATCCGGTGCCCTGTGTACTTTTATAGCCAAGCGGAGGCTGCGACACAATGGGCCAAAGGTACTAACCCGGCAGCGTTGCGGACTAAACTAGCCGCACTTGGAGTCGCCGCAGTTCAGGCACGTCAGGCAGCCGTCCATCTGGATCACCGCCCG
>JASFOC010000215.1:0-5091 GCA_050116715.1 Gammaproteobacteria bacterium | reverse complement strand
CCGTTAGCGCGCACACCCCCGTCATTACCAGACACAGCAGGATGTTTCGACAACTGCCCGATAGGGTCATGATGGCGACCTCCTTGGTTGCAGGTGGGCTGAATAGAATCTTCTGCGCCAGCCCTGAAAGTAGGGGTGTGACTGAAACTATCCCGGTTTTTGCCTGCCAACATTGAAAAAACGCAATAACATCCGGGGCGAACGACGGTTTCAGTGGCTGCCGCCGGAATGACTGCGAGGGGAAATACCGGCAAGGCGGGTTATACAGCCCGGCATGGATCAGGCCGCCGGGCAGGCCGTCAGCCGCGCTCCTCAGCAGGCCCGACACGTTGTCGACGGGGCTCCCGTGTAGTCGTGGCAGATTCTGCCAGTCAGGGGCGTTTCGCTGTGTGCAAACGGCGCAGGTGAACCTCCACCGGGCCATAAAGAGCAGGCTGAATTCCCGGGTCAGGCTGCAGGCCAGCCGCTCAACGGTGCTCCGGGTTCGGGAAATCGAAGCGACAGCCGGCATCCCATTTGCTGCGCTGATTGCCGTATGCGGGGATGCCACCGGCGGTCTTGAGCAGCCGCGCCAGATGCAGCAGGTTCCAGGTCATGAAGGTTGTGTTGCGATTCGTGAAATCGTTTTCTGGGCCGCCGGAGCCGGGATCCCGGTAGGAAGGCCCCGGGCCGGCCTCGCCGACCCAGCCGGCGTCCGCCTGCGGGGGGATGAGATATCCCAGGTGCTGCAGCGAATAGAGGATACTCATGGCACAGTGCTTGATGCCATCCTCATTTCCGGTCACCAGGCAACCGGCAACCCGACCGTAGTAAATGTACTGTCCGGCGCTGTTCAGTTCGGCGGAGGCAGAGTACAGCCGTTCGATGAGTTTGCTGCACACCGAGGCGTGTTGACCCAGCCAGATGGGCGTGCCGACAACCAGAATGTCGGCAGACTTGACCTTCTCGAACAGGGCAGGCCAGGCATCGGTTTCCCAGCCATGCGCTGTCATGTCGGGATAGACGCCATGGGCGATGGCATGATCCACCGGGCGCAGCAGCTCGGTCGTGACCCCTGCCTTTTCCATGATGGTCCTGGATATCTGCATGAGGCCCTCGGTGTGGGACAGTTCCGGCGAGCGCTTCAGCGTGCAGTTGAGAAACAAAGCCCCGAGATTCGAAAAATCCCACGGATTGCCGGCGCAAAGCTGTTCCTGTTTCGCATTCAGCGGCATGTGCCTGTCCCGGCAGGATGATGTCTGCTGCAGCCTGTGAGATAGCGTGCCGTGCAGCCGCTGGAACGTTGAATCACCATGGCATCACCGTACCGTCGAAGCGAATAAAGGTCCCGGTATCCGCCATGTCGAAGCTGTCGATGATCCGGCGCATACCCTGTACGCTTTCCCCGGCACTGATGCCGTCAGCCGGGCCCATGCGGGTTTTCACACCCCCGGGGTGCAGCAGCAGGACGCCGACCCCGTGGCTCTTCAGGGCCTCAGCAAGGCCCTGCATCGCGGCGTTGAGGGCCGCCTTGCTCGAGCGATAGTAATAACTGCCGGGGCTGTCGATATCGGCGATACTGCCCATATGGCTGGTTATGGTCGCCACCAGGCGCCGCTCGCTTTGCTTGACGTTGGGAAACAGTTTTTCTGTCAGCCGCACCGCGCCGAAGGTGTTAACCTCGATGGTGCGCATCCAGTCGTCATAGCGTATGGCACCCAGTTCCGGCCCCAGGTAGTTCCATTCGAGATAGACGCCGGCATTATTCAACAGGACGTCGATGGGGGTATCACGCATCTCCCAGGCAATATCATAGATGTCGTCGACGCTGGTGACATCCAGTCGGTGTAGGCTGACAGTGTCGCCATTCGCCAGCGCCTGCAGGTCTGCCGCTTCTGCCGGGTGACGGCAGGTGGCAAAAACGCGCCAGCCGGCTTCCCGGTACTGGCGAGCCAGTTCCAGGCCAATACCGCGGTTTGCGCCGGTAATCAGTACATTCGGCATAAGATTTCTCCTTTTCCGGCTAGCAGACCCTGATCGCTTCCCGGGGTCATTGAATTTTCTCAATGGCAGCACAGGGACTGCCGGAACCCCCGGCTTGCGGGATGGGCGTGATCCCGGTCCGGCAGCCGATTGCGGAATTTCAATGTGCGCTGCCCCCGGATCCGGTAGCTTTTCGGGCAGGCAGCAGGCTGCACTTCTGCCGCCATTGCTGACGGAGTTCCGCCTGGCAGGATCGACATAATCGTTGCCGGAGAATCTGCGATGAAGGTTGCCGAAATCATGAGTGAACGCTTTGCGGTCATATCCGACAAGGCGAGTATCCGCGAGGCCGCCGAAATGATGCGCAAGTTCGCGATCGGGGTGCTGCCGATAACCGCAGCAGGCAAACTGGCGGGTATCCTGACCGATCGTGACATCGTGGTGCGCGGCGTCGCCGCAGGCCGCGACCTGAACCAGCTCAGGGTCACCGAACTGATGACACCGGAAGTCATCACCTGCCATGCCGGCGACAGCATCGAGCAGGCTGCAGAGGCCATGGCCGCACATGGCGTGCGCCGGCTGGTGGTGCTGAATCTGGAGCAGGAGATTACCGGTGTACTGTCGGTTGATGATCTCGCCCATGGTCTGGTCGGGGAGCACGAACTGGCAGAACTGCTGCGCGCACTGCCCGAGAGCGGCCCCGGCACTTCCTGAACATAAAGACCCTGCTGCGCGGTGCAACCAAGCGCATAAACTGCTCCCGGGACCTCCTGACTGCATATCCGGCAGGGGGCAGACAACCCGCAGGCTGCAGCAGATTCTGCGCCTAGCCCGTGCGGATTTGCAGGACAATCCAATTGCCGATGAGTACTGTGACACGACTGTTTCCCGCCCCCCGGGAAGAACTGCCGCTCGAGGGATTGTACCTGCAGCATGCCGTGCAGCGGTCGCACACCCGGCGACATCCCCGTGTCTATACCAATTTCATTGCCAGTATGGACGGGCGAATCGCGGTCGACGATCCGGCTACGCAGGATCATGGTGTGCCGGATTCCATCACCAACCCGCGCGACTGGCGTCTGTTCCAGGAACTGGCGGCACAGTCGGATATCCTTCTCACCAGCGACCGTTATCTGCATGAACTGGCGGCAGGCAAGGCCCAGGCTGCCGCGCCGCTGGATGATGATCCTGCGTTCGCTGACCTGCATGCGTGGCGTCAGCAGCAGGGCTGGCCGCGGCAGCCGGCAATTGCGGTCATCTGTGCCAGCCTGGACCTGCCCCTGGCCACGCTGGCGAAACTGGCCGACAGGCCGGTGTATGTCGCCACGGGTGGACCGGACGGGTCGGGCGCGATCGGGGAGATACAGCGCAGCGGTGCCAGGGTCCTGCACACCGCCAGCGAAGGCAAGCGGGTGAATGCCAAACGACTGGTCGAGATGCTGGGTGCGCTGGGTTATTTCAATATCTACTCCATTGCCGGCCCGGGGGTCTTCGGGACACTGCTGGAAGCAGGGGTGCTGGACCGCTTGTATCTCACCCAGGTGCACCGGCTGATTGGCGGCAGTTCGTTCGACACCCTCGTCAAGTGCGACTCGCAACGGCTGCCGGCGAACCTGGTTCTGCGGGCCCTGTATTACGACCGGGGTTCAGCCACGGCAGCCGGCCAGTTTTTCGGTGTCTATGACATGGAAAACTTCCGCGACTCCGCTGACTAACCGGCCTGATCGGCTGCAACATGGCTGCAGGCAACTCAGTGGCTGTGTCCGCCTGCGCCTGCAGCGCTTTCGCGCGGATTGGCCATGCCGCTTTTCACACCCATATAGACCAGCGCCACATTGACCGGATAGGCAACGATCAGCCCGGCCGTCAGTGACAGAATCAGCGAGGACCAGAACAGGGGATCCCCCAGGGTTGCAGCGGCAGCCAGCCAAAGGTCGATGCTGATGGCGGAGATTTCCATGACGGCAATGGTCGCGGTATCCGAGTAGAAGGTGTCGAGCAGCGCCTGTTTCAGCGGCGTGCCGGCCTGCAGCAACGGTCCCAGGGTCATCCCGTAGCCGAACAGATAGGCAAGCAGGAAGGTGATCAGTGCGGTTCCCGTGTTTCCCAGTGACAGCAGCCCGGCGGCCAGCAGCACGCCCGTGATCTCGCCCGCCCCGCAGCCTGAATAACAGTGGGCGACCGAGCGGAAGCCCTTGCGCCACAGCGAGTCGCGGCGAATCTGCCGACGTCCGGAATAGTAATAGATGAGCAGGCCGAGTGGCCCGGAATACAGTACGCTCAGCAGCCACACCGCTTTCATGATCGCAGCGATCTGCGAATTGTGGCGCTGCAGATCGTAAATCAGCACGCTGCAGCAGATCAGGGCCAGTATCAGCCACGACGCCAGCAAGCCCGGGTTCGACAGGTACGCGCGAATCATTGTGACATCCATACTGGTCTCCAGACGTTCGGGTATTCACCGGGTTGTACGTAAATGCGCTGTCACCTGGCAGCTGCCCGGCTGCTGACAGTAAAACGTCTCGACCGGACAGTGGCATTGAAGTCCTTCAATCCCCTGACACTCCCCGGGCATGGCTGGCCGGCACAACACGGTCTCAGGGGGTGTGCGTGCTGCCTGGCGAGCGGGACCGGCGTCCCGCTTCAATACAGGTAAGATCGTTTGCGACCGTCACTTCACCCGGAAAGCGGTGCTGAATCACGGCGAGATTGCCGTCGAGATCACGCAGACTGCGCTGCATCAGGTGTGACAGGACCAGACGTCCGGGGCGGGCGCTGTGCGCGGCGGCGCCGATCCTGGAAGGCGTGGCGTGCAGGGAGCGGGCAACCTTGCCGGCATCCTCCGGAATCGCCAGGGGCATCACCATGAGGTCCGCGTCCGTTGCCAGCCGGACGAAGGCAGCGTCATCCAGGTTCTGGTCGCCGCTGATTGCGATGCGTGTGCCGTCGATCTCGAACAGGTAGCCCAGTGTCGGGATCGGCCCGTGGTTTACGCCGGTCGCCGTGACCTTGAGGCGCGCGTTTTCGAAGACCGGTACCGGACTGCGGCTGGAGGCATCAACCTCGACAGGGCGCAGTGCGAACAGCCCGTCGCTGCCGTCCAGAAAGCCGGACAGGTAGCGGAAGGCG
>JASFOC010000214.1:0-5103 GCA_050116715.1 Gammaproteobacteria bacterium | reverse complement strand
TGCGGGTGGAAGATATCCGTATCCTGACGAAGTCACTGCGGCCGCTGCCGGAAAAATTTCACGGCCTGGCCGACCAGGAGACCTGCTACCGGCAGCGCTATGTCGACCTCATCATGAACGAGGTCTCGCGCAATACCTTTCGCATGCGCAGCCGTATCGTGCAGTACATCCGCGAATACCTGAACGAACGGGGTTTCCTCGAGGTGGAAACGCCCATGATGCAGGCCATACCGGGCGGTGCTACTGCGCGGCCGTTTTCGACCTACCACAACGCCCTGGAAATGGACCTGTTCCTGCGCATCGCGCCGGAGCTGTACCTGAAGCGGCTGGTGGTGGGTGGCTATGAAAGGGTTTACGAAATCAATCGCAACTTCCGCAACGAGGGCCTTTCGACCCGGCACAACCCGGAATTCACCATGCTGGAGTTCTACCAGGCCTACACCGACTATCACGGCCTGATGGACCTGACCGAGGATCTGCTGCGGCGCATGGCCATCGACCTGCTGGGCGACTGCGTCGTCCACTATCAGGGCAGCAGTTACGACTTCGGCAAACCCTTCCAGCGCATGACCGTGCATGATTCCATCCTGCATTTCAATCCGGACCTGCAGGCCGTGGACATCGATGCCATCGACCCGGCCCGCAAGGTGGCCGCGAACCTGGGGATCCCGGTGAAGGACAGCTATGGTCTGGGCAAGATCCAGATCGAGATTTTCGAGAAGACTGTCGAAGGGCGCCTCGACGATCCGACTTTCATCACGGCCTATCCAACGGAAGTGTCACCGCTGGCGCGGCGCAATGACGATGACCCGTTTGTCACCGACCGCTTCGAGTTCTTTGTCGGTGGCCGGGAAATCGCCAACGGTTTTTCCGAGCTGAATGATGCAGAGGACCAGGCGGAGCGGTTCCGCCAGCAGGTCGCGGACAAGGACGCCGGAGACCTGGAAGCGATGCATTTCGATGCCGACTACATCCGCGCGCTGGAGCATGGCATGCCACCGACAGCCGGTGAGGGTATCGGCATCGACCGCCTGGTGATGCTGTTTACCGATTCCGCATCGATCCGGGATGTGCTGCTGTTCCCGCACATGCGCCCGGAAGCCTGAGGCGTTCAGCTGCGATAGCGGTGTCAATTTGCCTCAGCCCTGACTATTGCGCGTCAACCGGGTGACATCCACGTAAAGCTTGAGATTCTGTCCAGGCTGGAGGTACTCGTTCCTCGACAGGTTGTTCCAGCGTCGCAGATCGGCGATGCTGACACTGAATTTCTGTGCGATACGGTAAAGGGAGTCACCACTGCGCACCGTGTAATGGACGGTACGCACCGTTTTGTCCGTGCCATTCTTGTGGCTTTCCCAGATGACCAGTTGCTGTCCCGGCCTGATGAGTGCGCCTGAATCCAGGCGGTTCCAGCGGGTTATTTGTCTGACCGATACCTTGTGTTTGCTGGCAATGCCCCACAGGCTGTCGCCATTGCGTACCTTGTATGTCAGCTTGTCGGCGTTGCTGCGACCGGGTTGCAGTTTTTCAGACAGTGCGGCATAGCTTTCAGGTTGCTTGGCAGCAACAGGTACCAGCAGGTGCCTGCCGATGCGAATGTTGTCGCTGGTCAGCTTGTTGGTGCTTCGCAGGACCGCTGAGGTGGTCGCATAGCGGGCTGCGATCTGTGACAGGGTGTCACCCTTGCGTATCTTGTGCCTTACCCACTTGACGCGTTTCGAGTCGGGCAGTTCTGCGAGCTTTTCCCGGAATCCCGTCACCTTGTCGGCGGGTATCACGAGCCGGTGAGGCCCGTCCGGGTGGGTTGCCCAGCGGTTGAAGCCCGGATTCAAACGGTACAGATCATCCGTTTCCAGACCCGCAAGTTCCGCGGCAACGGCAAGGTCAAGCTGTCCCCCGGTGTTTACGACTTCGAATTCGGGCTGTGCCGGGATTGCTTCCAGCTCGATGCCGTATTTCCCGGGGTTTGCGACCATGGCGCTGATGGCGAGCAGTTTCGGTACGTAGACGGAGGTTTCGGGTGGCAGGTCGAGATGCCAGAAATCGAAGGGTTTACCGGCCTTGCGGTTTTTTTTGATGGCCTTGCCGACAGTGCCTTCACCGGAATTGTAGGCGGCCAGCGCCAGCAGCCAGTCACCGTCAAATTCCTGTTGCAGTTTGTCAAGGTAGTCGAGTGCTGCCTGTGTCGATGCGACGACATCACGCCGCCCGTCATACCACCAGTCCTGCTGCAGCCCGTACATGCGCGCAGTCCCGGGTATAAACTGCCATAAGCCGGCTGCTCGCCCGTGCGAATAGGCGAAAGGGTCATAGCCGCTCTCGACGAAAGGCAGCAGCGCGACCTCCGCTGGAAAACCGCGTTTGTTTACCTCGTTGTAGATGTAGCCAAGATAGGGGCCGCCGCGCTGGAATATGGTCTCAACCTGACTTGTGCTGCCGCGGTATTTTGCGAGCTGGCGTTGCACCTCGACGTGGCGTGCACCACCAAGCCGCAGTCCTGATCGCAGCTGCTCCCAGAACTGGAAATCCTCGGTGTCGGTTGTTGCGGGTGCGCTGTCGATATGGCCTGCTGCGGGGGCCGCCTGCTGGTCAACGGAAAAAGACGGGGGGGTGGTATTTGCTGTGTCTGTGGAGCTGGTGTGCGGTGGTGCGGGTTTCATGGAACTGCAGCCGGCAAGCAGCAGGCAGGAGAATACAGCAGATCTTGCGAGTGTGCGGTTCATAAGCAGACATATCGACGTGGACGCGTGACGGCTTGACGTGAAGAATGTGAACAGGTTCACCGTTGCACGTCACACTGCCGGTAAAGCGCGGCAGGCGCGTATGCTGACAGGGAGTCCGGAACAGGTCAACACATTTGCGGCAGATGCCATTTGCGAGACCTGTCCTGCAGGAATGCGGTATGATTCTGCGGTGATGAACAATGAATCCCCGTTGACTGTCCGCGCAGCGGAACTGCGTGGCTGGTACCGTCGCCCGCTGGGTCGCCTGCTGGCAGAGGCGGAATTATCTGCCCTGGCCAGGCAGTTGCCCAACCTGTTTGGCTATCATCTCATGGTGATCGATCCACCCTGGGAGGAGTGCCGGCTGAAAGACAGCCGCATCCCCCATCATGTGATACAGAGTGTCGAGCCTTTGGCGCAGCCGGCGACCGGTCTGGCGGGGTATACCGATGACTGGCCAATCCAGACAGATTCCGTGGATGCCATCGTGCTGCCGCACACCCTCGAATTGTCCCGCGACCCGCACCAGGTGCTGCGCGAAGCGGATCGCAGCCTGATACCGGACGGGCATCTCGTGATTCTGGGTTTCAATCCACGCAGCATCTGGGGCGTGCGCCGCATGTTGTCGCGCAAGCACCGCCACATGCCCTGGGATGCGCGCTTCCTGAGCATGACCCGCATCAAGGACTGGCTGGGACTGCTGGGCTTCGACACGCTGCACAGCCATTACCTGTTCCAGCGACCGCCGCTGCAGAACCCGCGTCTGCTGGACAAGCTGAAAATCATCGACCCGCCCAGCGGCTACGGCTACATGCTGTTTTCTGCCGCCTACATCCTGGTTGCACGCAAGCGCACCGTGATCCTGACGCCGTTGAAAAACGGCATCAAACAGCAGCGGCCCAGGCTGTTTCCGGTCGGCATACCAAGTTCCAGCCAGGGCAATGTCCGGCGCGTCGGCTGAAACCGAGATCTTTACCGATGGTGCCTGTCGCGGCAATCCGGGACCGGGTGGCTGGGGTGCGCTGCTGCGCTATAACGGGCATGAAAAAACCCTGTACGGTGCGGAGCCGCTGACCACCAATAATCGCATGGAATTGCTGGCCGCGATTCATGCGCTGGAAAGCCTGAAGCGTCCCTGCCGGGTGCGGCTGACGACGGATTCACAATACGTGCAGAAAGGCATCCAGGAATGGCTGGCCAACTGGAAGCGGCGGGGCTGGAAAACGGCCAACCGGAAACCGGTGAAAAATGCCGATCTCTGGCAGCGGCTTGACAAGGCGGCGGCGCCGCACGAGATACACTGGGAGTGGGTCAGGGGGCACAGCGGTCACCCTGAAAATGAACTGGCGGACGCCCTGGCGAATCGGGCGATCGACGAACTGCTTTGAATATCACCCGCTGGGCCTCCTGCGGGCTGCGGCAAACGGGAAAGAACAGTCATGCGACAGATCGTGCTTGATACCGAGACCACCGGCCTGGAGCCTGCCGATGGCCACCGCATCATTGAAATCGGCTGCGTGGAACTGCTGGAACGACGCCTGACCGGTAATACCTACCACCAGTATATCCAGCCGGACCGGCAAATTGATGCCGGTGCCATCGAAGTGCACGGTATCACCAACGAGTCACTTGCAGACAAGCCCAGGTTCGCGGATATCGTCGGGGAGTTTCTTGATTTTGTCCGCGGTGCGGAACTCATCATCCACAATGCACCGTTTGACGTCGGTTTCCTGGACCATGAATTCGGACTACTACCGGCCTCGCCGGGGACGGTGACGGATCATTGCACGGTGCTCGACACCCTGGCGCTGGCGCGGCGTCTGCACCCCGGTCAGCGCAACAACCTGGATGCATTGTGCCGGCGCTACGAAATCGATAATTCACAACGCGACCTGCATGGCGCGCTGCTGGACGCCGAAATCCTCGCCGATGTCTACCTGGCGATGACCGGGGGGCAGGTCAGCCTGTCCCTGGACAGCCACTCCGATGTGCCCGGCGAGGCGCGTGGCGCGATTCGGCGGTTGCCGGCCGGGCGCAAACCGCTGCGGATCATTCGGGCTGATGCCACTGAAAGTGCCGCACACAACGCGCGCCTTGATGCTATCGACAAGGCCTGTGAATCCGGCAGCGTGTGGCGACGCAACCTGGATGCAACAACGCACTGATACTGGAGCAGCCGTTGCCACGAGCCGGTGCACGCTCCGTGGCTTGCAGCAGCCGGTTACGACATGGTCAGGTGATCGGTACATTGAAGGTGCCAGCGTTCACCCACATGTGCACCATGATGCTGGTGGCATAGCCCAGCGCAATGGCCGGGGCCCATTTGAGGTGGCTGAAGAAGGTATACCTGCCGCGCGCCTGCCCCATCAGGGCAACACCG